>NZJB01000080.1 GCA_002691885.1 Gammaproteobacteria bacterium | reverse complement strand
CAATGATTACCAATTTTCATTTGCCAGAGTCCACTTTATTGATGCTAGTGAGTGCTTTTTGCTCGAAAAAAAAGCTACTTGACGCTTATCAGGAGGCCATCAAGGAAAAATANCGTTTCTTCAGTTATGGCGANGCCATGTTTATTTACTGAGGANCNGGTTNTTGTCGCGGGCAGTCTGAGCTCGGAAAGCAGGTCTAGTNGGGGCTCTGACAGNAGCGAAGATTCTGCTATAATTCGCGGCTTTCACCTTTAGTNAATTATAAGGACATTACCTGCCATGAAAGCACCTGTGCGTGTTGCNGTAACCGGCGCAGCTGGTCAGATCAGTTATTCCCTTTTGTTTCGTGTTGCNGCTGGAGAAATGCTGGGNGCCGATCAGCCCGTCNTCCTGCAGNTGTTGGAAATCACCCCGGCGCTTGAGGCGCTGAAAGGCACAGTAATGGAAATCGAAGATTGCGCCTTCCCGCTGGTCTCCGACATCGTGGCGACAGACNATCCGACGGTGGCATTTAAGGAAGCAGACTACTGCCTGCTGGTTGGTGCCAGACCNCGTGGGCCTGGTATGGAACGCAAGGATCTGCTTCAGGCAAATGCCAAAATCTTTTCCGAGCAGGGTGCCGCCATNAATACGGTCGCCAGTCGCGANGTCAAAGTGTTGGTAGTGGGTAACCCCGCTAACACGAATGCTCTGATTGCCTATCGGAATGCGCCAGATCTCGATCCGAGTCAGTTCACCGCGATGACGCGGCTTGATCATAACCGCGCCATTTCCCAGCTTGCTGCNAAGACCGGCAGGCACAGCACTGAGGTGGAAGGCATGATAATCTGGGGTAATCACTCTGCGACGCAATATCCCGATATTCATCACTGCTCTGTCGCCGGAACGGCAGCAATGGATTTGGTGGATCAGGAATGGACNGTAAATGATTTTATTCCCACCGTGCAGCAGCGTGGTGCAGCCATCATCAAGGCGAGGGGGGCATCTTCGGCAGCGTCTGCCGCCAATGCAGCAATCGAGCATATGCGGGACTGGGCGCTGGGGACGGCGGGTAAGACCGTCAGCATGGGGATTCACAGTGATGGCAGTTACGGGGTNGAGAAGGGGCTTATTTACTCATTCCCGGTAACTTGCTCAGTCGGAAGCTNCGAGATTGTGAAGGGTCTTGATGTGAATACGTTCAGCCAGGAACTGATGGACAAGACCGAGACTGAGCTCAAAGAAGAAAGAGACGCGATTGCCGAGTTGCTTCCCTAGTGGAGATTACATAAGCGCTGTCTTGATTATACGACTCCGATGACAAGCAATCCGATTATCCTGAGCAAACGCAGTCAGTTCTGGATTTTTCAGGCTCTGGGTTGGTCAGTCTGGGTTGCACTGTTGTCCTTCCGGGATCTGTTTGTCTATCCTGAGTTCCTGATCCCGCGGATCCTCTGTTGGATGCTGATTGCGTTGATCGGCATGATGCTCACTTACGGCCTGCGCGCACTGCACCGACTGGTCTGGGAACGCGGTTTTGTCGTGCGTTTTCTGGTCACCTGGGCCGGGTCTTTGACGGCGGCGGCGCTCTGGCAACCCTTCCGTAACAGCATCGCTTTGCTGCCATTCGGTGAGTTCCTAGATCCTCGCACAGCAGGTGCTCGAGAGCTCTTCGATGATCTATTCCTATCTTCGTTTCCGCTCATGCTGTCCTGGAGCGCGCTTTATATCATTATCAAATACTATCAGCTTTTGCAGGCTGAAAAAGAGAAAAGCCTGCGCTCCGAAGCTTTGGCCAGCGAGGCGCAGCTGTTGATGCTGCGCTATCAGCTGAACCCGCATTTTCTGTTCAATACTCTGAATGCGATTTCGACGCTAGTGCTGTCGAAAGCGACCGAGCCTGCCAATGAAATGCTGACTAAGCTGAGTCAGTTTCTCCGCTATTCGCTCGATCACTCACCGCTTGATCGGGTCAGTTTGGCGCAGGAGTTAAAAACCTGTCAGCTTTATCTTGATATAGAGAGGGTGAGGTTTGGCGATCGACTGAAAATCGAAATCGAGGTGCCTGATGAGGCAGGTCAGGGGCTTGTGCCCAGTATGCTGCTGCAGCCAGTGATCGAAAATTCGATCAAGCATGGCATCTCCAAGCAGGAGCAGGGCGGGACAATCAGCATTTATGCTGCCAAAGCGGGGGAAGCCCTAGAGATTACCGTGATCGACGACGGACCGGGTTTGTCTGCAGAGCAGGAGAGCGACACGCAGTTTTCTTTCTCAAACGGAGTGGGGGTGAGCAATATCAGAAGCCGGTTGGCTGAAATGTACAGCGTTCACCACTCTCTGACTTTTTTCAATGAGCCGCTACGAGGGCTCGCGGTCAAGATCCGGATCCCCTATGCCACAGGGTGATACCTTATCTTTGACTGCATTGGTTGTGGATGATGAGAAGCTTGCGCGAGAGGGGCTGGCTCTGCGGCTTGAAGCGCTCAGGTCTGTAGATATTCTCGAACAGTGCGAGAACGGTAGGGCNGCCCTTCGCGCTATTACAGCATATGAGCCAGATGTCGTGTTTCTTGATATCCAGATGCCCGGAATATCGGGNTTCGATCTGATCAGCCAAATTCAGGGAGATGCGATGCCGATGGTGGTTTTTGTCACCGCATTTGACGCGTTTGCGATTGACGCCTTTCAGGTTCACGCCGTCGACTACCTTTTAAAGCCGGTGGAGCAGGACCGACTGCAGGCTGCGGTCGACAGATGCCTTGAGCGCAAAGTGGGGCGAACAGCCTCTGCGGACAAGCACAGGCTGCTGGAAATGGTGGTTTCACTGTCCGGAAAATCAGAAGACGCTATCAGAGATTTTCTGTTGGCGGATCACGTGCCGGAGAATAAGATTAATCGCCTGGCGATCAAAGATGGCTCTTCAACTAGCTTTGTGTCGATTAGGGATATTGACTGGATTGACGCGGCGGGCGATTACATGTGTGTTCATGTGGGAAATCAGACTCATATCATGCGNACAACCATGAAAGAANTGGAATCCAGATTAGACGCTTCAGTTTTCCAANGGGTGCATCGCTCGACGATCGTCAATCTTNAANGGGTNGAGAAAGTNTCCTCTCACATGAACGGNGAGTATTACCTCACTCTNATTGGTGGCTCGACTCTCAAGATGAGCCGTTCCTACAAAAACAAGATTAAACATTTCTTTCCGGAATCATGAGAGTCGATATTCGNTTACGNTGANTCAATGTGATCGAGNNGCAAAGCAGTGGTATTTTGAACCTCGCGCAGCATAAAGCTGGAATGCACGTCGGTTACACCGTCGATGCGGGTGATCTTGTTCAGCAGNAATTCCTGGTAGTACTCCATGTCCGGCACTACGACCTTAAGCTGGTAGTCAGCTGACTGTCCGGTGATGAGCAGGCATTCAATCACTTCCGCGTAAGATGTGATTCGCTCTTCAAATTTCTCGAAACGATCAGGGGTATGNCGGTCCATGCTGATCTGAATGAGTGCGGTCAGTTTTAACTCCAGTTTTTTGGGGTCCAGCAGGGTGACTCTGCCGAGAATGATGCCGGNATCNTCAAGCTGTTTGACCCGTCTCGCGCAGGGGGAGGGAGACAGGCCGATGCGNTCTGCCAGCTCGAGGTTGGTTATGGTTCCATCCCGNTGTATTTCCCGCAGAATGCGCTTATCCAGTCTGTCCAGCTTCATCGAGAGAACTCCAANCTACTATCCGTGGGTCGAATGTTAAAGNTATCNATAAATATCAATTAAATTAANATATAAAGCTANTNATATATCAANTATTAGTGGAATAAACTANAAATAGNTCANNAATGTAGAAAGTATGTGTAGAAATGCTAATCCGGTTCTACTATCATGATCACACTTTCTCGAAGCGGGTCAGCATTCACAAGATGCCGGAACCCGGGAATGGATTTCTCACAAGGAAATCGCGGTAATCAGGTTAATCAGGCAGCGATGTAACAGCGCTGGCTCCTGAAAACATATAGTCAGAGAGTCTTCTTTGAATAGCGCCCGGACAAGTTGTCTTGATCCGGGCGCTGCATTTTTGATCCGGAATGAGGGAGGGGTCCCGATGCCAAGCAGCCGATTTGTTCACCGTAAATACAAACCGTTTCAGCCGATTGCGCTGAGCGACAGAACCTGGCCGGATCAGGTCATAGAATCTGCGCCGATCTGGTGCAGTGTGGATCTTCGGGACGGCAATCAGGCTTTGATTGAGCCAATGTCGGTTGAACAGAAAAAGAAGATGTTTGAATTGCTGGTTGAAGTCGGGTTCAAGGAGATCGAAGTCGGATTTCCGGCTGCTTCCCAGCCAGACTTTGATTTTGTGCGTTGTTTGATTGAAGAGAATCGTGTGCCTGGTGACGTCACCATTCAGGTGCTGACCCAGGCCCGACCAGAATTGATTCAGCGAACCTTTGAATCCCTGCGTGGCGCTCGCAGAGCGATTCTGCACGTTTACAACTCAACGTCGACTGTGCAGCGTGAAAAGGTGTTTAAAACGGATGAAGCCGGCATCATCGACATTGCGGTAGCAGGGGCAACCGAAGTGAAACGTTGCGCTGAACTGGCTCCAGAAACGGAATGGGTATTCCAGTACTCTCCGGAAAGTTTTACCGGCACAGAGATGTATTTTGCGGTCGAGGTATGTGATGCGGTGAATGCTGTCTGGCAGCCGACTCCGGAAAATCCAGCCATCATCAACCTTCCTGCAACAGTAGAGATGGCCACTCCGAATATTTATGCTGATCAAATAGAATATTTCTGTCGGAAGCTGAAAAATCGCGATTCGGTGATCATCAGTCTGCATACCCACAATGACCGGGCCTCGGCAGTCGCTGCTGCGGAGCTTGCAGTGATGGCGGGTGCTCAGCGGGTTGAAGGAACCTTGCTTGGCAACGGTGAGCGTACCGGCAACATGGACATCGTGATCATGGCGATGAATCTTTACAGTCAGGGTATCGACCCGGGCCTTGATCTGCATGACATGGATCGGATTGTCTCGGTGGTCAGAGAATGTACACAGATTGACGTTCATCCGCGTCAGGCCTATTCGGGCGATCTGGTTTTTACTGCGTTTTCCGGTTCCCATCAGGATGCAATTAAGAAATGCCTGGATATGTATGAAGAGGGAAGCCCGTGGGAAATAGCCTATCTGCCCATAGATCCCCGTGATATCGGGCGTACCTATCAGGATGTGATTCGGGTTAACAGTCAATCCGGTAAGGGTGGTGTTGCCTATGTGCTGGCAAACAAATTCGGCTTCCAGTTACCGCGCTGGCTGCAGATCGAATTCAGTCGGGTCGTGCAAAAAGTGACTGAGGATACCGGACAGGAGATCAGCCCTGACCAGATCTGGACCTTATTTAACAACCACTATCTTGATAACGCGAAGGCCCTGAGTCTGGAAGACTTCACCATTGCCAAACACGAAGGGCGTGAAACGTTTGCCGCGAAGCTTAACTATATGGGGGAAATGATCGCGATTAACGGTGAGGGTGACGGGGTGCTCGATGCGTTTGTTGAAGCTCTCAAGGATGCCATTAAGCTCGATTTTGAAATCATGGAGTATGGTGAACATGCGCTGGGTCAGGGCGCCGATGCCGAGGCAGTGACCTATATTCAGATTCGATGTGAAGGGCAGAGGTACAGTGGTGTCGCCATCAGTAAAGATATCATCGCCTCTTCTCTCAACGCGTTCATGGGAGCCGCCAGTCAGCTGCTGAGTGAACGCGCTGCGGCAGCATGAGAGCAGCTCTTCACGGGTCAGGCAGAAAGCAGGGCAGAGCTTTGTCTGCCCCATCTTTGGTGTCAGCGTGCAACGGATCTTGATTGCGTATGCTGAAAGTGCTGGTTGGCATGTCTTTGTCTTCATTTTTCATGGGCCTATTTGGTGTGGACTGGCAGACAGTTGACCGGAAAATTGCCAGAGCTTTTCCTGCAGTGGAGTTCGTCTCCACCGAAAGCCTTCTGGCCGAAGCGCAGCTCAATGTTGAGCCGACTATAATTGATGTCAGGCTTCCCGAAGAGTATGACGTGAGTCATATTCCCAAGGCTCATAATTTGCAGAGCGCAGGGGCCATTGCTGCTGCTTTTCCAGATTACGCCGAGCCCATTGTCGTGTACTGCTCCGTGGGATATCGGTCAGCGGCTGTGGCCGAAGAGCTGGCTTCTCTGGGCTATACAAACGTCAAGAATCTCAGGCATTCGATTTTTGAATGGGCAGAGCGCGGTTATGGTTTGGAAAACGCCGCCGGCAGCACGTCGAAAGTCCATCCCTACAACCGAGCTTGGGGGACCCTTGTTCCCAAAGAGCTGCATGCTTATTCGCCTTAAAGTGTCCGCAGCGGGAAAACTATTTTCACCGGGCTTGCGACTTATCCTCCATAAACCAGTATCCTCGGATGCATAGAAAGCAGCCCGGGCGCGTTGCACCGTGGTTGGGGCTGTGTTGGTGAGAGTCTTGGACGATCTGGTATGAGTGTGATTGACGAAGATGAAGCGCTAATTGCTGCTGCTCTTGCCGGTTCTCCTCATGCCTGGGAAAAACTTGTCAAGCGTTATGAATGCAGAGTTTTCAATCAGGGTTTGCGGCTGATGGGTAACCCCAGTGATGCGATGGATCTGCTGCAGGAGGTCTTTCTCGGGGTATATCGCAATCTGCATCGGTTTCGTGGTGATGCCAAATTCAGTAGCTGGCTCTTTCGTATTGCCCACAACAAGGCGATCGATTTAAGCCGGCGCAAACGACTACTTGCCGGAACACCGCTAAACGCAGAATGGGGAGCGGACTCGCTGGAGATCCTTCCTGCGGACCGACAACAGGAGCCGGAGATCAGCCTAATGCACTCAGAGCTCAATCAGCGCATTGTCGAAAGACTCAGCCAGCTGCCGTTGGCTCAGCGCCTGGTCGTTGAGCTTAAAGTTTTCCAGTCCATGACTTTCGAGGAGATCGCCGATATGCAGGATATCTCAGAAAACACAGCTAAAACCCGTTTCTACGCTGCACTCAAGAAACTCAAGCAAACTAAGGAGGACGAGCATGTCCTGTCCTAAGACAGCCTACCTGTTACAAGAATATTTTTCTGATTCGCTTTCAGCGCAAGCGGGCGCGGAGTTTGACAAACACCTCGCTCAGTGTGGAGAGTGTCGTGCCGAACTAGACACCCTGCTGCTTGCCAGGCAGGAATTGCTGTCATGGCAGGAGCAGCGCGTGCCCCATTGGGATCGCGGGCTTGAGCTGTTCAAGCGCGAACATGCTGCCACGCCGCCAGCGACGGGTTGGTTTGCGCGCTGGCAATGGGCGCCAACCGCTGCTTCATTCGCCATGCTGTGTCTGTTGCTGTTGAACACTTCAGTGTCAGTCAGCGACTCAGGATTTGAAATTGCCTTTGGTGGATCAGCCGAACGTGCAGAGATCGACCGGTCTCTGGCGACGTTTGAGGCGCAGCAGCTCGCCGTATTTGAGTCTCTGATCCGACGATTTGAGGCCCGTCAGGATTCAAATAACGTCCAGCTTCTGCAGGCGGTTATGGAACAGACTCAACAGTCGACGGCAGAAAGTCTTGATCGGATCTATGCGTATTTTGAGGAGCAGCGACTACGGGATCTTCAGGATATGCAGCTTGGTTATCAGCAACTGGCCGACAGCGATTACGCGACGCTGCGCTCGCTGCAGGAATTGGCGCAGTTTGTGAGTTACCGTGAGTCAGCGCGCTAGAACGAGTGTCGACTGAGATGAACATTTTCGGATTANCACTGACTTTCCGNCGTCTCGGTCATGCTGGTCGCTGGGCGATATGGGTGTGTNGCACCTGTTTNGCAGCAAGCAGCGGGTATGCGCAGGGCCCTTCNCTGCAGGAGATGCATGACGATCTTACGCTTTTTTCCGGAATACTGGGGGAGGCGCTGANACTGAACGACTCTGGTGGTCTGTTTGGTCGCAGTCTTGGTGGGATTTCCAGCACGTATCTGGTGAATCAGGGAGCCGTATTTGAGGTGAGGTCGCCACTGGCCAATCGACGTAACCGGATGGGACTCGCTTCTCTGAGTTCAGCAATGCAGGCACTGCAGCTTCAGGAGAATCCCTTTCTCGCCATGCGCAGATCCATGCCGACAGTCTCTCTGGAGAGCCCGTCTCTGGCCGCTGAGAGCACCATCCCGGATGACCGGTACCAGTTGCTAAGGGATCAGATCGCGAACATCGATTTTTCTCTGGTGGTGAACACAGCTGTGCAGCAGGCGACTCATTCGGTGCGGGCTTTGCGGGCACTGGGGAGCGTCGATGAGGCGACCTACAATGCCTTGTTCGCTGAAATTGAGAGCCTGCGTGGGCGGGTCGGTGAGCACGTTGACGAGTTGCGGCTGCTTAAGGCAGAACTGCGCAACAGTTCAAGCGTGGGCTTGGGTGCCGGCTCCTCTGATGACGCGCGGGAGGCGCTCGCTGCCAGGCTGGAAGCGCTGATGCAGCAGCTGACCCCCATCAGGGAAGAAGCGCTGACCCTCGCAGCAGATCTGAAAGAGAGAGCAGCGCAAGCTGAAACTGAGTTTGCCGATCAGTGGCAGCGAGATTTAACAAGCCTTGAAGAAGAGCTGTATGCAAGCCTTTGCGCCTACGGTGAAACGCTTGAGCGACTCCCGGCCGATGAATCTCTGTCCTTNGTNCTGAAGGGACTCGGTGACGAACCGACCGGTGCCCGCCGNACTGATAAGNTGCANATCGTATNACGGGCAGATCTGTCCCGGTGNGTCGAAGGGGCNATCGAATGGCCTCAATTGCGNTCAGTTTCTGTGAGTTACAGTTACTANAAACGGCATGAGATGGTGTGAAGTCTTTCTATTGTCGTGNGCACCGATGGGTCNTTTTTGNTGAAANAGTGNCNAATTATNCGGTCTGNACGGAGCGCGTGGAATGGNCTTGGTCTTGTGCTTGCAAGTCTCATAGTGTTGTCGCTNCGGTCCATCGTCGTGAGTATAGCCGTTTAAATGGGTGACCTCTCCCATCTAGGTACGATAAAGAACAACGAAAACCCGTTTTCTGGGAGNACAAAAATGGTCTGCCCGAAGTGCAATTCCGCGATGCAGGAACTCAAGATTGAAACCCTGCACGGTCNAGTTGTGATCGACAAATGCGAGAGCTGCAGCGGTTTGTGGTTCGATAACGGTGAAGCGGAACAACTGAAAGCTGACTGGATGGCTGAGTTCGCCGACAGCGGTGATCCGGAAGTAGGCAAGTCTTACAATACTGTCCGGGATATTCAGTGTCCTCGCTGCGGGAAAACCATGAAAAAACTCAANGAACACAAACAGAAGCATCTTGAATACGAGGCCTGCGAAGAGCACGGCATGTTTATGGATGCAGGAGAATTTACCGACTACAAATATGAAACCCTGTTGGATATCTTCCGTGATGTGGTGGCCTCGCTTAAACGGGGCAAGTAGGAAAGTGATAATCGTTGCCTGCTGTGCTGCGTGACTCAGAAAGTTACAANAAATGCCATCTTGGGTGAGCCCAGATGGCATTTTTTGTGGCCGCTGACCCGAGCGCCGGGAATTTACCAATGTCGGTCCACTGCCGCTCTGCCGAATGAAAATCTGANCCTGCTGAGGCATACAGGCCCCGCTCNTGAGTCATNGTCGTTAGGGAGGTCTGNTGAACGGGATTGATACCGCCATATGAGACTTCAGCGGCGTCTCCACCGACTCGCTGAAAGTCGTCCATTAGTCTGCCCAGTTTTGACCGGGTAAGCCCGTAGCGGCCGGGGTGTGCCAGTACTGCGATCCCTGAGGCTTGCTTAATCGCTGCAATTGCTTCACCGAACTCAGGCCACCGGGCTGCCACATAAGCGGACCCGCCCGGACGCAGAAACCTCTTGAATGCCCTCTGCATATCTTTTACATGACCTTCGGCCACCAGAAATTCAGCGACATGGCTGCGGGTCCAGGAAACACAGGGTTTGGATTGCAGGTAGTCGAGCAGGCCAGAAATGTTTTGCCCACTGAGTTTTTTATCCATGGTGCTGATTCGGTCACGGCGCAGCTGTTGTTGCCGGCAGACATAATCTTGAAGAGGTATCGACTCGGCGTCGATGNTGAGGCCGACAATATGAACTTCCATGGCGCGCCAGCTTGCGGAAATCTCAAGCCCAGGAACCAGAGTCAGTTCGGGGGGGATCTTCAATTCTGAACAGTTCAGTAAANAGTCGTGGTCGGTAATGGCTAGATGGGTCACATTGTTAGCGACGGCACGGTCCAGTAAAAATTGCGGCGGGTGCTGGCCGTCAGAGAAATGGCTGTGGCAGTGGAGGTCGGGGTTAATTTTAGGTCTCAAAATGGATTATTCCTTACTTTTCAGCGATGCACACCGAAGACTAAGCGAGCGGCGGTCAGTAGAGCTGCCCGCAAGACAGGCGCTGTTTGCGGGTCCAGAGCCGCACAGCGGCAGGGTTCTTATGGAATACCGTCCGCCCATAGATCTATTCTGGTGCTTCGTATAAGGTGGGCCGTCCACAGCGATGCGGCTCATTGTCGCCGAAATAAGCCGGTCTCTGCTGCAGTAGGACCGAGTGGGCAGGCAATTTTTACTACGCTGTTCCTTGTAGGAGTGGATTGGTATGTCGGACAACGGCCTGATCGCTGTTACGCCACGTCAGGGTTATTTTCCCTGTCGGATCTACCGCTCATCGTGTGTTACTAGCAAGAGTAATCTGGGCAGTGCCTCCTTTNGCTTTTGTGACGCGGGCACTTCTTGCCGCGATCCNCGCTAGGCGGCGCAAGTAGTTGACTGTTTTGCATGGTGATTGAATACTAGAGCCTTGATCCCAATCGCGGCAGGAGATTCTGTGCGTCTCACTACTAAAGGTCGTTATGCGGTCACTGCCATGCTCGATCTGGCCATTCACCGAGAACAGGGGCCGATCAGTCTGGCAGANGTTTCCCAGCGCCAGNGCATCTCGCTGTCATATNTGGAGCAGCTGTTTGCGCGCCTGCGAAAAGGCATGCTTGTCAAAAGTGTGCGCGGCCCGGGAGGAGGTTATGAGCTTGACGNAACGCCCGAGTNCATCAAAATTTCTCACATCATCGATGCCGTCAATGAGTCGGTCGANACGACCAAATGCCAGGGTGCCGGTAACTGTCAGGGTGGGGAGACCTGTTTGACTCATCACCTGTGGGAGGATCTGAGCGAACAGATTCACGATTTTCTGCAGGGAGTCAGCCTGGCTGATTTGGTGACAAAAAATGAAGTCAGACAAGTTGCCCGCGACCGGGATAAGAAACAGAGCCGGGCGCATTCGTCCATCAGCAGCGATGACTCCGGTCTAAACGGTTCATGTATTCCAGCAACAACCCTTTGAAGTCAGGAGAATTGGGTTCCGATGCAGCTTCCTATTTATCTAGATTATTCCTCGACCAATCCGGTCGATCCCAGAGTGGCCGCTAAGATGATGGAGTGTCTTACCCTGGGCGGAAATTTTGGTAACCCGGCTTCGCGGTCGCATATGTCTGGCTGGAAAGCCGAAGAGGCAGTCGAGACGGCTCGTCGTCAGGTAGCTGACCTGATCCACTGCGACCCCAGAGAAATTGTTTGGACCTCGGGCGCAACGGAATCGGACAATCTCGCGATCAAGGGTGCGGCGCAGTTTCATCAGGATAAAGGCAGGCATCTGGTAACGTCGGCGATAGAGCACAAAGCCGTGCTGGACAGCTGTCAGCAGCTTCAGCGGGAAGGCTTTTCAGTGACCTATTTGACCCCCGATTCCCGGGGAATGATCATCCCCGAGCAGGTCGCCGCTGCTATCCGCCCGGACACGACGCTGGTGTCTCTCATGCATGTGAACAATGAAATTGGNGTGGTCAACGATATCCAGGCAATAGGCGAAGTCACCAGGCAGCANGGGGTNTTGCTGCATGTTGATGCGGCCCAGAGTGCAGGGAAAATCGCGATTGATTTGTCACAGATGCAGGTCGATCTNATGTCGCTCACGGCCCACAAAATCTATGGGCCAAAAGGTATTGGGGCCCTGTACGTGCGACGCCAGCCAAAAGTCAGAATTGAACCGCAGGTGCACGGAGGCGGGCACGAGCAGGGCATGCGCTCGGGCACGCTGCCAACGCATCAGATCGTCGGGATGGGAGAAGCATTCGCGCTAGCAATTAATGAGATGGCTGCCGAGAATTCGCGGATTCTTGCCCTGCGCAATCGCCTGCTGAATGGTCTCAAAGCTATNCCGGCGATGAGCGTCAACGGAGATCTGGAGCAGCGNGTGCCCGGCAATCTCAACGTNAGNTTCGGCTATGTTGAGGGTGAATCACTGATGCTGGCTCTGAGAGATCTGGAGATTTCATCCGGATCTGCTTGTACTTCCGCGAGTCTCGAACCGTCCTACGTCTTGCGTGCCCTCGGCTTGTCAGATCAACTTGCTTACAGCTCGGTGCGAATCTCGGTCGGACGTTTCAGCACGGAAGAGGAGGTTGACTATGCGGTGGCAGTAATTAAGAAGGCGGTGGCCACGCTGCGGGAGGGCTCTCCGCAATGGCTGGCCCGGGATTCTGCGACCGGATAAACTGCTCACATGCTGCGTGCTAATCGCCTGAATTGCTGAGCTTTTTTCGCTGAGATTACTGCGCCAAAATCGTGCAAAGTCGCGGAGATTACGCGTATAATGCGCGTCTTCTAAACCGATTGGAGTAACCATGTCGATCGAACAAACCCTTTCCATAATCAAGCCTGATGCTGTTGCCAAGAACGTGATTGGCGAGATCTATAGCCGCTTCGAACAGGCGGGGCTCAAAATCGTGGCANCTAAAATGATGCAGCTGACTGATGAGACCGCTGGTGGCTTTTATGCTGAACATCAGGGTAAAGGCTTCTACGGCGACCTGATCGAGTTTATGACTTCAGGCCCCGTGGTGGTTCAGGTGCTCGAAGGNGAGAATGCTGTCCTGCTCAACCGGGAGCTGATGGGTGCCACTAATCCCGCCGAGGCAGCACCCGGCACGATTCGGTCCGANTTTGCTCAGTCNATCGATGCCAATGCGGTGCATGGTTCCGATTCCACAGCTTCTGCGGAGCGGGAAGTCAGTTATTTCTTTANGCAAGACGAAATCTGTNCGCGCAGCTAAGCGCCAGGAGAATCCGGAGACTCTNAGGTAACGATCATGAAACCTAATCTGCTCGGCTTGAGTCGAGANAAGATGAAAGCGTTGTTNTCCGAACTNGGGGAGAAGCCTTTTCGCGCCCAGCAGGTCATGCAGTGGATCCATCAGCGTGGGGTGCTCGATCTCAATGATATGACGGATATTTCCAAGGTCCTGCGCGGCAAACTGGAACAACTGGCTGAAATCAGAGCGCCGAAAGTTGTGGCTGATTATCCTTCGGAGGACGGCAGCCATAAATGGATTATTGAAGTGGCCTCTGGCTCGAGCGTCGAAATGGTGTTCATACCGGAGGGCAGCAGAGGGACGCTGTGTGTTTCCTCCCAGGCGGGTTGCTCCCTTGACTGCAGTTTTTGTGCGACTGGCAAGCAGGGATTTAACAGCAATCTGACGGTTGCTGAGATCATCGGACAGGTGTGGCTGGCGCGACAACAGCTTGACGGCTTCGATGCCGCGGCGCAGCGTCGGATCTCTAATGTGGTCATGATGGGTATGGGAGAGCCGCTCATGAACTTCGAGCCGGTGATGGATGCGGTCAGTCTCATGATGGACGATTGGGCCTTTGGGCTTTCCAAGCGAAAGGTCACGATCAGCACTTCAGGAGTGGTGCCAGCCATACGGCGAATGAAAGNGCATACCGATGCGTCTCTCGCCGTTTCCCTGCATGCGCCCAATGATGAATTGCGCAGCAGCATCATGCCAATTAACAAAAAATACCCGATCGCCGACCTGATCGATGCGGTGAAAGAGTACATGGCGGGCCTTCAGGACAAACGCGTTCCGATTATTGAATACACTGTAATAAAGGGCGTAAATGATCATCGCCAGCATGCCAGAGAGCTTGCAGAATTATTGAAAACACTGCCTTGCAAGATCAATCTGATTCCGTTCAATCCGTTTTCTCTGAGCGACTACAGACGTCCCAGTGATTCGGTGATCGGTAATTTTCGCGAGATACTTCAGCGTGCGGGTTTTACGGTAACTGTCCGCACCACCCGGGCTGATGACATTGGGGCAGCTTGTGGTCAGTTGGTCGGAGATGTCGAGGATCAGACCCGTCGTCANGAGCGGCACGCCCGCCNTGCTGAAGCCAGGCNGAATGAAGCGTCTGAGCATTCCGGNCAGAGTAGCGTTGAGCGCGCTCAGATTCTGGCCAGCACCGGCAAGGCTGCAACTTCAGCCGACCCACTTGTGCTGGGGTCATAAGCCATGATCCGAGCTGTCGTCTTCCACTACGGCCGGTTTATCAGGCACTTTTTATGGGCGTCTGTCCTCGTGGGTATGAATGCCTTTGTGACGACCACCGAATTCTGCAGCCTGCCTCATACCCCAAGGGCTTTGCTTCCAGGTATTTCCACTGAAAGCCGATTCAACAATCAGAAACTGGTTGATGACTTTACTTGTATTCCCAAAAATTTTTACCAGGATTCTCCGGAACACGCGGAGCTAAAGCAGAGGATGACCGATGCCAACTGAAGCGTCATCAGAAACTGCCACAGAAGAGTCGCTTGGCGGCAGCGCAGCTAGAGAAATCATCCGTCTTTCGCCTGGTCAGATGCTCAGAGCTGCCCGAGTGCAGCAAAACCTGACGCAGCGGGAAGTTGCGGAAACGCTCCACATCACCATGCATTATGTGAATGCGATA
>NZJB01000079.1 GCA_002691885.1 Gammaproteobacteria bacterium | reverse complement strand
GGGTGCGCGATTCCCTGCGCACCTCGGTCAGTTCTCCGTCTGGTGTGAAACTGAACTCCCGGCCTTCCCAGGCCCGATAGCGTGGGTCTGCCTCCAGATTGAACAGGTAATTCAGATCGCCATTCTGGCCGCTTCGGGAGACCTGACCGCCGGGATCAAAAGTACCGTCCTGTATGACATCGGAGCGCAGCTGAACGGTGGTGCTGGAGCGACTGGGTTCGTCCAGCAGCACTACGTTGACAATCTGACCGCCCCCTCGGACATCAAGTTCTGTCGAAGTGCCACGGATGATTTCGATATGTTCAACCTGGTCCGCTGAAATACGCGCCAGCGCACTGCGGCCTCCGTTGCTCTTGCCGGTAATACGCTGGCCGTTGATCAGGATTTCTCCTGCCCCCGATCCCAGGCCCCTGCCGCCACGACCGCCGCGCAGGGCGAGATCGATGCCAGGAATGCGACTGAGCATGTCATTAGCCGACACGGGAAAGAATTGGTTGAAATAATCGGCCGGATAGACGACCGTTGAATCGTCATCACCGGCTGTAGGATTGGTGGAGGGTATCTCTGACAGAGCTGGATTCATCAGGGCAAAGAGCGCCAGCAGCAAAGCGATCTGCCGGACCGGTCTGAAAGTGTTCGCTGATTTCATGTCCATGGCACTTGTCTGGTGGAAACCTTTCCCGTAATTTGCGCGACTAATCGGACTCATGATCGGATGTGTCGGCCTTTCCTTGAATCCCTTAACACGCTGTAAAGTATACTGATTCGTCACGGCAGACTTTGTGACAATTTGTATAGATCCGGTGTTCAATTAGGGGTAAATATGGCAAGACTGTGGCAAGTCATGCTGATTGACGCACTCCAAGCGGAAACGGCGAATGCGCCGCCCATGGCCACTGCGGGATAGATTGTTACCTGATCTGTCTATGCGACGCAGGCAGTGATCGAGATGCCTGATACCGATACCCGGGAGTCATCCTTGATAAACGGAATCCAGAACAGTACTGAGGAATCGCCGATTTTGCTGTTTCCCACCCACTATCTGGGCAATTTTGTCCTTGGGCTTCCGTGGGTATTGAAAGTGCTCTCTGTCAGGCCGGAAGCTCCCGTGGTTCTGGATGCCCGTTTTGGTCCGCTGGCCAGGCTGATCTTGCCTGAGCACAGTCGGCTGATTCTATATCCCCGCCAGGAAATGGAGGCTGGGGAGCCATTTTTTAGTCGACTGTTGCACTATTGTAGGTTTCTGACTGCCCTGAGAGGCACAGACTCGCAGGTAATACTGGATCTTGAGGGAGAGCGCTTTACCGGCATACTGGCCCGCCTGAGTGGTTGCCCGGTCCGGATCGGCCCGATGATGAAAAGAGCAGAACGTTTTTACACCGAGATTCGTGATCTGAACTACCAAAATCACCGATTTAACGCGTTCGGAGAAATCGTGTCGGATTTTGTGGACGATGNCCGGCCTGCNACCCGATTGCCTNTTCGGGTCGACCAGACAGCGCTCGAAAGGCTTGGCATGCTGATGCCGAACTGGCAGAGCAAAACGCTCGTGGCCATTCATCCGGGTGCAAGCGTGCCCTACAAGCTCTGGTCGCAGGCGCATTTTGCCCGATTGGTCAGTCAGCTACAGGACTCCGGCTATCAGGTGGTCTGGGTAGGTGCCGGTGAGATGGACGCGCAGATCATTCGCGCCATCACCGGGCAGATCGATGCAGATGAAACGGTCAATTTGTGCAATCGTCTGTCCTTTTCGGAGCTGATGGCGCTGTATCAGCACTGTCGATTCTTTGTCGGCAGTGACAGTGGTCCCATGCATTTGGCTGCAGCAACTGGTGCTCCTGTCTTTGCCCTGTTCGGGCCGAGCGACGAGGCGATTTGGGCTCCGCTGGGTGAGCACAGTCATCCCTTGCGCGGGACTTTGTGCTGTGCCGATGATTGTGACGCCTTTCACTGTCGCTTGGATTATCGTTGCATGGCATCTTTACACCCTGAAGCGGTAATGGAAGCCATAAATGATAGACTTCCACCCTTGAGTGTTGAGGCACAGTGAGTCGGCGTCCCAATAAATTCCTGTCTGCATGGGCTCCACAAATGTTTGATAAAATTCCAGTGAGCGCTTACATCATCACCTTGAATGAAGCACGCAATATCGGTGTCTGTCTTGACCGATTGATAGAGTTCGATGAGGTCATCCTTGTAGACAGTGGCAGCACTGACGGTACCGTTGAATTAGCNGGGCAGTATGAAAATGTTCAGGNGAGCTATCATGCATGGAATGGATTTAGTGAACAGAAANCGCACGCGTTGAGCCTTTGTCGCAATGATTGGGTGCTCAACATTGACGCGGATGAGATCGTGACGGACGCCTACCTGGAAGAAATCATGCGGGTGGTTTCAGAGGATGAAGCTGATGCTCTGGAATCCACCCGGACCTTATATCGCTGGGGGAGGCGGCCTCGTCACTTTGGCAGTGACGACCGACTGGTNAGACTTTTTCGTAAAAACGCTGGCCATTATGAGCCCCGTCGCGTCCATGAAAGNATAACGATTACCGGCAAGATCGTGCAGACNGGAGCCACCATCAACCACCACGAGAATCTGACTTATTCCAAACGGGTGGATAAATCCAATAAGTACAGTCAGGCTAAGGCCGAGGATAAGTTCGAGAAGCGTAATCGCGTGTCTGTATTCACGCTTGTTTTTATTTTTCCCGTGTCCTTTGTTCAGGTCTACTTCTTCAAAGGGCATTTCTTGGACGGTGTAGACGGTCTTCTGACCAGCATGAATTTTGCGTTTTACAACTTCATGAAATACGCGAAACTCTGGGAGCTGAATCGCGGCAGGGACGATCGNGGTTAGCGTGTGCCGGGTCTGACGGTCTACTCCGTCAGAAAGAGAGTCAGCTCCGCGCCAGCATCGTCAAGGGCTTGCAGATGGTTTCTGTCATCCAGATTGTCTTTGAGAAAAGCCAGAACGAAACGCCCCAGAGCTGCTTTCTGCTCGCCACTGTTCGACACGAACGAGTGGTCACCGCTGGCAAATTCGACGTAGGTCTTGCTGCCGCCGATGGAGTCGTAGAGCAGTTTGGCATGCTCAGCCGGTGGTGCGACCTCGTCTTTCGCGCTGGCGATAATCATGGCAGGTACCGCTAGGCTGCTGTAATCACCGCTGAAGGACTGTCCGGGTTCACAGCAATACAGTGCCAGTGGGATGACTGCCTTGATGTCGTCTCCCATCTGCGTAGCGGCCACCAGAGAGGCACCGCCTCCCATGGAATGACCCATAATCGCGATTTTTTCCGGATCAATCTTATTCGCCACGGGTGCGTCGGGGTTCTGGTTTTCTGACTTGATGAAGTCCACCGCTGCGATCAGTGCATCAGCCCGGGCAGCGAGTGCGTCAGTCGGTGCGTTGGTTTCGAGTATGAAAACTGAGTATCCCAGTGATGCTAGGGCAGGGCCCCACCATTCGTAGACTGAAGCTGGCGCTCTGAAGCCGGGCACGAAGGCTACAGCGCCGTTTGGCGGATCGAAGCTCAGAGTTAACGGATAGAAGACCATCGCCCCAGCGAATGCTTCGGCACTGACCTCGGGTTCATAGGTCCGGACTTCGTAGAGTCTTTCATCCAATTCCCGGCCAATTGCCAGACCGACTTGTCTGCCTTCGGGGCGGTAGCGGCCCTGGCTGTTGTCCTGTGCCTGCAGGCTGAGAGGAGAGACCAGCAGGCCGACAATAAGGGTGACGATACCTGCGTTTCGCAGGGTNTTTTCTCGTAACAGGGCCATAGTGGGTTACCTCGCTGTTATTGTGCTTGATCAGGCCTCGGGCTGTCCTTATCGCAAAGCCATGTATGTTGAATTTCCATGCCCGTCGGCGGCGCTTAAATGCATATGCNGCNTGAATATAACAAACCCGATTTTGTTTAGAAACCTGAGCGAAATTGCCGCTTTNCAGATTTTGGTCCATATAGACCTGGTCTCGGCTAGGTTATATGCTTAATGGGAGTTTACTAGCATTATAGGTATTCATATGATCAAGCAAATTCGGGGTCTTCGCCGGTCGAGGGTCTGGTTATTCGCAGTCATCGCGACGCTGACCGCGTTGCCCTGCCTGAGTCAGGCACAGGAGCTCGGGGACCATCAATACACGTCCGAAGCCATTCAGGCGGGTCTTAGGGTCTATTCACGGGAATGTGCATTGTGCCATGGCCCGCAGGGTGATCTCGTCAGCGGGATTAACTTGGCCCGGGGAGAGTTTCGCTCAGCGCAATCAGACGATGACCTGAGGAGTGTCATCACGGAAGGNCGGGCCCAGGGGCAGATGCCGGCGTTTGATTTGCGAGACTCCGAGTTGAGCGGGGTGATCGCCTATATTAGGGCCGGGCTTGATCCGGATGGTATTGCCATTCGCATCGGAGATGCGACACGCGGTCTGGCGCTTTTTCAAGGTAAGGGGGAATGCGCGAGTTGCCATCGTGTGAAGGGTGTGGGTCCACGAACAGCCCCTGATCTGAGCGCAATTGGTGTTGACCGCTCGCCAGCCAACTTGCAGTTAAATCTGGTTGATCCGGCTGCCGCGATTCTGCCTATCAACCGTCCCGTCAGAATTGTGACCCGCAATGAAGAAACCATTACCGGACGGCGGCTGAATGAGGACACCTACACGGTTCAGCTTATCGATTCGAATGAACGCTTGCGTTCACTGATTAAGGCCGACCTGGTGACTTACGAGATCAGCGACTTGCCAAGCAAGGGGCCGACGAATCTGACTCCGGCAGAAGTGGCCGACGTCATTGCTTATTTGCTGACTTTAGATGGAGAGAGTTAGGGATGAAAACTTTGAACACAGGCGTAGTTAAACTCGTCAGATCTGCTTTTAAAGGCTGCCTGACACTCCTGCTGGCGGGCCAATCCCTTTACCTTGCCAATGCTCAGGTGCCTTATGACCGCATTCTCAAAGCTGCCGATGAGCCGCAAAATTGGCTGACCTACAATGGCAGCTATATGAGCCAGCGCTATAGCCTGCTTGATCAGATCAATCAGGACAATGTGGGGGATCTGGAGCTCAAGTGGGTGTTGCAGAATCAGGTGTTCGGCGCGTGGCAATCGAACCCTATTGTGGTTGACGGCATCATGTATGTGACTGAGCGCCCAAACAGCGTTATGGCGGTTGATGCNATNACNGGNAGAGTATTNTGGAAATANNCNCACACGCCTGATGAGAGAGCNCGTGTGTGNTGTGGNGCAAATAATCGAGGGGTCGCGGTTCTGGGTGANCGGGTGTTTATGGGTACCCTTGATGCTCGNCTGATTGCGCTCGATCGGATTAACGGTGAAGNATTNTGGAANGCTGAAGTGGGTGANGTGGCTCTGGCTAATTCCGTNACNATGGCNCCNTTGGCGGTGAAAGACAAAGTNATNGTNGGTGTTGGNGGCGGAGANTTCGGAATACGAGGCTACGTNGCTGCNTACTATGCGGACACNGGGNANCAGGCNTGGAAAACNTATACCATCCCGGGNCCNGGCGAACCCGGTCACGATTCCTGGCNGGACGATGACTGGATGCATGGTGGGGCNCCAGTATGGATAACGGGNTCATTTGATGCGGAGCANAATCAGGTTTACTGGGGAGTCGGCAATCCCGGGCCTGACTGGAACAACGAACAGCGCCCCGGTGACAATCTTTACTCTGATTCGGTTATCGCGCTGGATGTCGATACCGGCGAACTGGAATGGTATTTTCAATTCACGCCGAATGACCCCTACGACTATGACGCCGTGCAGGTGCCGGTGCTCGCGGATCTGAATTGGAACGGAATGCCCAAGAAGGTGATGATGTGGGCGAACCGTAACGGCTATTTCTACGTCCTCGACCGGACTTCCGGTGAGTGTCTGGTCGCCAAGCCCTATGTGCGGGTGAACTGGTCCAGTGGCTTGGATGAAAACTGCCGGCCGATCATCACGCCGCAGCCAGATGGCATGCCAACCTATCCGGGCAATCAGGGCGGGACAAACTGGTACCCGCCTTCCTTCAGTCCACGCACTGGCCTCTTTTACTTCAGCGCCTGGGAGGATTACGCAACGATTTATCGCTCGGAAGAGCAGGAATATACCCNGGGCAGGGCCTTTCTGGGAGGTGGGTTCAGTGTGCTGGCGCCAGCACCGGATGCACCGACGATCGGCATCGGCCGCACCAATCCGGTAAACAACTGGACGGATGAAGTCGGGCACGCCTCGCTTAAGGCTATGGATCCGAGCACCGGGNAAGAAGTCTGGGAGTTTGAACAGTATGACGTCAGCGACAGTGGTATGTTGACGACAGTTACTGACCTGCTGATCACCGGCGGCAGGGAAGGGTACTTCCACGTGCTCGACGCAAAAAGTGGAGAATTGCTATTTCACAAGAATCTGGGTGGGCAGATCGTCATGGCACCGGTGACCTATATGGTGGATGGCGTGCAATACGTCTCTATCATTTCGGGTAACAGTCTGTTTACTTTCGCGCCGAAAGGCTAATTGCCGGGTACCGGTAATGCGTGCTTCCGCGTTGTGGTGATCGGGGCCTGTGGGCCCCGCCAGCACCGCGCATGCTTTCCTTTCTGGGGATCTGTATGTCAGAACCACTTTGGGACAGAACCCACCCCTTTGTCATTCCGGTCACAGCGAGTGCTCGGCATGTCGATGGATATGGTCACGTGTCTACTCACAATTATGTGCAGTGGATGATTGATTGCGCGTTCGCGCATTCGGCCTCTCTTGGTCTGGATGAAGTGACCTGTAAGACAATGGCCCGGGGTATGGCCGCGATCAGCTTCGATGTGCAGCTTTTAGGTTCAGCCTACGAAGGAGATGAGCTTGATGTTGCGACGTGGATTGTCGATCCCGATGGCCGCATCAGACTGGCTAGGAAGTTTCAGATACTTCACACGGAATCAGGCCGGACACTGGCCCGAGGCCATTTTAAATTCGTCTGTACCAACCTCGATACGGGTAAGGCTACACGCATGCCGCAAATCTTTAAAGAGACCTATGCGATGGTCAGCGAGCCGATTGTTTCGGTGTGAGACAAACTTTTTTGCTTTTCAGGTAGTTGAGGCGCTTGGAATCCCGTTCAAAAGCCGGATAATTCTAAGTCTGAGTCGAGTTCGCTCAGGAATTCGTTGTCGGAGGCCGTGGCCGGGTACTCCGAGTTTTGTAACTGAAGGAGAAATTNATGCAAANTATTGATTTAAGAAGGGTTTTAGTANCTTTTCTTATGCTTATGAGTCCGGGGNTGCTCTCTGCTCAAGACGCTGACCAATGGTTCACGCTTGGCAATGACTTTGCNCACACTCGCTACACCGCAGCTGACGAGCTATCGCCGGAAAATTTCGGGGATCTGGAAGTGGCCTGGGAGTGGGATGGTGCCAGCTTCGGGGCGGTGAGCGGTCGCTCTACGCCGTCTTTGATCGACGGTCTGCTTTACACCGTGGCCGGCTACAATCGGCATGTTATCGCCATCGATCCGAAGACCGGTGAAACCGTCTGGTCATATCGGGAGCCGAAAACTCCGCGCGCAGAATACTCCATGCGAGCCGACTACGGCAAAGGAGTGGCCTTTGGTTACATTGATGGACGGGGCGTGGTGCTGATTGTGTCCCCGGGATTTTTTCTGACGGCGCTGGATGCGAAGACAGGGGTGCCTCTCGATGAGTGGGGTGCGCCGGTTGGCGTGGATGGATTCCCGGAAAGTGGTGTCGTGGACATGCTGAAAGATCTGGGACATCCCTACGACCCCTATGAGGGCATACCACTTGAGACGGGATACATAACGTCATCATCTCCTCCTATCGTGGTAAATGACACTATTGTTGTGGGTAACTCTGCGGAACAGGGCTATAACCAGTCGCGCATAGAAAATGTGCCCGGCGACATCCTCGCTTATGACCTTCGCACCGGCGATTTTAAGTGGAAGTTCAATGTCATTCCCAAGCCCGGAGAATACGGTCACGAAACGTGGGAAAATGACGCTTGGGAATGGACCGGAGATGTGTCTTCTTGGGCGCCGCTCTCGGCTGATCCGGAGAATGATCTTGTCTATATTCCGACCAACAGCGCGACCATTGATTACTACGGTGGCTTTCGCCCGGGTGATAACCTCTATGGAGCGAGCGTTATTGCGCTTAACGCCAGTACAGGTGAGCGCGCGTGGCACTTCCAGTTCGTCCACCATGAAATCTGGAACTTTGACACACCGACGGCGCCTATACTTATGGATCTCAATGTGGATGGGCAGGAAATTCCCGCGGTCGTTCAGGCAACCAAGCAGGGCTGGTTGTACACCTTCAACCGTCTTACAGGTGAGCCGGTCTGGCCGATTGAGGAGCGTGAGGTCCCAGCTTCGATAGTTCCTGGAGAAGTGCTCTCGCCTACGCAACCGCATGTGACCTGGCCAGAACCTTACTCCATGCAGGGGATCAGCGAAGAAGACCTGTTGGACTTCACGCCTGAGCTCAAGGCGCAATCGCTGGCCACGATGGAAGACTATGTGATGGGTGGACTTTTTAACCCGCCGATCCACGCTGACAATCCGATGGGTAAGTATGCCGCTATGAATTGTCCCGGCGGCGCGGGGGGCGTAAACATCACTTCACCACCGGTCGCTGACCCTGTGAACAACGTCTTTTATCTGTCAGAGCACACCGCGTGCTTTACCCTGAGGCTAATTCCAGGCGAAGAGGCCGATCTGCTTTTCCCAAATTCGACCGGCACAACCACAGCACAGTATGCGAACAGCGTGCGCGGCGCGACCGCACGTACGCCGCGTCATCCTAGCGGTCTGCCGATCTGGAAACCGCCCTATAGCACGATAGTAGCCTATGACATGGATACCGGCGAGAAGAAGTTCACCGTCCCAACTGGGGAAACCCCACAGCGCTATAAGGACGTCTTTGAACGTGCGGGAGTCTCGGAGTCAGTCTACGGTAATACCGGTACCGGCGCTCTGGTGCCAATGGTAGTTACGCCTACCATGCTGGTGTATTCCGACCAGGCCTCCGACGGCACACCTATGCTGTGGGCTTTGGACAAAGATACTGGCGAGATTGCGGCTGAGATGGAAGCCCCCGCCCGCTCAAGCTACGGCATGAGCAGCTGGGTGCACGACGGCCATCAGTACATCATGCTACAGACCAGCTCTAAGTTGACTGCGCTGGCTCTGCCTGCTGCTCAGGCAGAGAGTGGAGCACACTGACTTGTCCGAGCGAGAAAAAAGGCGGCCAGTGGCCGTCTTTTTTTATGCTTGCAAGCCTCGCGCGAGGGTTTTCTGCAGTCTTCAGACCTGAGGGCCAGCTGCAACAAGTGACTTCGCAGACGGGTCGTCAGTGAATTTTTCGAAATTCTGGATGAATAGGTTGGCTAAATTTCTCGCTCTTGAGTCCCACTCAGCGGACTCATCAAAGCTATTGCGTGGATCCAGAAGNGCAGTATCCACTCCGGCTACCGAGAGTGGCACGGCGAGATCGAAATATGGCAACTGCTCGGTGTCCGCTTCATCGATGCTGCCATTGAGGATGGCATTGATNATATTGCGTGTTGCCCCGATCGAAATCCGGTTACCCGTGCCGTTCCAGCCTGTGTTGACCAGATACGCCTGAGACCCTGCGGCCCGCATTCGCTCCACCAGGANTTCTGCATAGCGGCTGGGATGAAGAGACAGAAAAGCCGCACCGAAGCAGCTGGAGAAAGTCGGGGTGGGTTCAGTCACGCCCCGTTCGGTCCCTGCTAGTTTTGCGGTAAACCCCGAGAGGAAATGATACTTGGTCTGAGCATCGGTTAACCTCGAGACCGGAGGGAGAACGCCGAAGGCATCCGCCGTCAGAAAAATGACCTGCTTGGCATGACCTCCCACGGACGTCGGCTTCACTACATTTTGAATATGGTAAATAGGATAGGACACTCTAGTGTTTTCAGTCCGGGAACNGTCGTCGTAGTCAACCCTTCCTGTTTCATCCACGGTGACATTCTCCAGCAGGGCGTCGCGTCTGATTGCTTGATATATGTCCGGCTCATGGTCTGGGCTCAGATTAATGGTTTTCGCATAACAGCCGCCTTCGAAATTGAAGACGCCATGTTCGTTCCATCCATGCTCATCATCTCCGATTAACGCTCGATCGGGGTCGGTGGAGAGGGTGGTTTTGCCTGTCCCGGACAGTCCGAAAAAAATTGCGGTAGAACCGTCCTTGCCGACATTGGCTGAGCAGTGCATTGAGGCGATGCTCCGCAGCGGCAGCAGATAGTTCATCACTGAGAACATGCCTTTTTTCATCTCGCCGCCATACCANGTGCCGCCAATNAGCTGGATTTTTTCGGTCAGGTTGAAAGCGATAAAATTCTCCGAGTTCAGGCCCTGCTTTTCCCAGTTGGGGTTCGTGCATTTGGCCCCGTTCATGACCACAAAATCTGGTTCAAAATCCGCCAGTTGCTCAGGAGTCGGTCGGATAAACATGTTTTTAACGAAGTGTGCCTGCCAGGCGACTTCCGTGATAAAGCGTACGCGAAGGCGAGTTTTCGGTTCAGCTCCGCAGAATGCGTCAACGACGTAGAGTGCTTTACCACTCAGCTGTTCGGTAACCAGCTTCTTCAGATCACACCAGACCACTTCGCCGATGGCCTTGTTGTCGTTAACGCCTTGGTCAGACCACCATACCGTGTCTCGGGTTGTGTCGTCCTTCACCAGATATTTGTCTTTGGGCGAGCGGCCGGTAAATTCTCCGGTATTTACCGATACGGCTCCTGATTCAGTGATGGTGGCGCGCTCATGGCCGCTGAGTGAGGCGTCTGTTTCGTGCTTGAACAGGAGTTCATAGCTGGGGTTGTAGTAAATTTCCGTAACGTCATGGATATCGTATTGATCGAGGTCAGGGATGATTTCGATTCTTACAGATTGAACAAAAGCTTGCACAGATATGCACTCCGTCTGCATGGGTTAGGAAAGTAGTGTTACTACATGATTAGGAGAGGCTGAGGCGAAGCGTAAATAGCCCGCGATGTCAGAGGTGTGGCCATAGAGGCCAGCCAACGCACATCTCATACTGTTGTCTACCTTCATTCCCAATAACAGCGACCGTTGAGTAGTCGACGTTAGTTATTTAATAAGCTGAACTTCGCTCCCGCCAGGCCCACTCGCCGGAGTAAGCCAACTCCCGAGGCAGCCCATCCTCGTGACGAACCCGAACTGTGTCTTCGTTGTCCAGTATTACGAAACTCGGATTGATGTGGTTCTGTGGGCCAGTTGATTCACCGGGCACCAGTTCATAGCGGTATGGCCGGAACCAGGCGTTTTCAATCGCGAGCGCGATTTCCATTCCGCTCGGCCCGACGTTGCTGACCTTGTGAGTGAGCGGGACAGAGGCATATTTGATGTTGACCCCGACGCGCGCATTCTGCGGGCCGCCGGCGAGGCTGATATAGGTGAGCAGGATGGCTTGATCAAGAACATGGGCGAAGGATTCATCACCGGGTTTCGGACGCACGTCGAGCAGATAAAGCTGCNCNTGCTGGCTAACGGGACGATNACGTGGCTCATCGAGTAAATGCACAACGCGCTCNCCATCNGATNCAGTCTGNTGTGCGGAGGCGGNTTGCCAGGAGGGCANGNCCAGCGCGAGCATAAGGCAGCTGGCCTGCAAGAGTGANTGCCGTCGGATTAGGGCTTNAAGCATGGCGAAGAAGCTACCGAACTGCGCTGTTTGAGGTGTCATGTATTATCCAGATCAATCGCAGCGTGTCACGTAGGTTTTCAGAGGGCAAACCCGGTTGGACGAGATTTGTCCTCTGAGATGAATCCTAATGGGCAGCACTTCTGGGGCGCCGCTGCAGGAAGGGCTACTGCAGTGAGTTTTGCGCCAGACTGTAGCATGAGGTACTGATGCNAAGCATGCACCCAGGAGCTCAACCCGTAGCGGCTTTGTGCTAGCACTTCAATTCGGCGATGTTGCCGCTAGTGGGGAACCGTCATATCCCATTCGAGTACCTNATGTTTTTCGAGTATCCGAATCATTTCGTCATAGGGTACGGCCTNTAGCTCGCCGCGAGCGCTACTGACCGTGGTGGCTTTAAAGATGGCATTATATATTGCTTCNTCAGTGGCTTCTGACACCGCTGCAAACAGGGGTGACATAGATGCATTTACCAGCTCTTCAATAGCCACNGGCGATTCGCTGACGCGGGGCTTGCGAACAGCAGGATNGGTGGAAAAAGAAATTACGTAATCCCCCGAACCGTTGCTTGCATAGGATCCGGTGCGGCCAAGCCCCATCAACGCTCGAAATCCGAGCCGATCCAGACTGCGCGAATTGAGGGGAGCATCGGTTGCAACAACGAGCATGATGGAACCGTCTTCCATATCACCATCATCAGTCGGGGTTAGCTGGTCCCGGTAGGGGTAGGTGCCCAGTTCTCTGCCAACCGGTGCCCCATTGATTGTCATGTATCCGCCATAGTTGGTTTGCACCAGTACCCCGACGGTGTAGCCTCCAAGTGACTCCGGCAGCACTCTGGAGCTGGTGCCGATTCCCCCCTTCCAGCCGAATGCTTGAGTGCCGGTTCCGGCGCCGACACTGCCTTCAGCGACAAAACCGCTGCTGGCTTTCGACAGCGCGCTGAAAACCTGTTCTCGCTGGATAGGATCAGCCCACATATTATTGACGCGACCGTCGTTCGTTTCGCCGACGACAGGATTGACGGTGTGCTCCCCCATGCCTGGTTGGGTGTAGACCCACTCTTTCAGGGCGTTGGCGGCGCTCCAGACACACAGCGTACAGGTAAGCAGAATCGGAGTTTCCAGTTCACCGAACTCTCTGANCTGGGTTTCCCCGATCATTTTGCCATAGCCATTTCCGACAGTGACCCAGGCAGGAATCGGATGGGTATACATATTGCCTGATACCGGAATGATGGCGGTTACGCCGGTCCGGATGTCGTCTCCTTCAATAACTGTTTCATGACCTACAAGGACGCCATCTACATCCGTTATGGAATTATAGACTCCAGGTTTAAAAACCCCGACGATGAGGCCCGCTTCGCGTGCCCGGAGGCGAATTTCGAATTGCTCCGCTGCTTGGACCAAATTTACCTGAGNAAGCAGGATAANCGTTATCAATAGCTGTTTAATCATGGTGTGCCCTGTAGCTNGGAATCGTGATNTTGAGCCTGAATCATACACCGTTCCGGCGAANAGCNTCGGATCANGTAGCNTAGCTGAGTCAGTTTCTGGCTGCGCAGTTGCTTTTTCAGATCGGCTGCTGCTCTGGAAGGGCTGAGGGCCCTTTGTGCGTTTACTCCGGGCTGATAAATTGTGTACGATATCNATGTCCATGCGCATTGAAAAATAATAATGTTGTCTATAAAGCAAGCGCNTTGCAGTTATCTTGGTCAATCTCTGGAACCTCTTTCGCAATCAGGCGGGCTCATGTTTNTGCTCTNTATATTTGCCTGGGTGAATGTCGCCCACGGGCAGNCGCCGATTGCCGNCAACGAGGAAGTTTTGAAATCAGTCATGCGCGATGCTGATTCTTTCTCCCTGAAGGAGGGGAGCCCTCCCGTCTATCGNGGTTACAAGGGTGATGNTGGCAGNGCGGACGCGGAATTGGTGGGTTATCTTTTTGAAACACCGGATTATCCTCCTGAAGAAGTGGGCTACAGTGCGCCCATTGACGTCCTTGTNGGAATTGACCTTCGTGGCACGCTGACCGGCATCGAGGTGTTGCATTACATCGAATCTTATAAAAGTATCCGCGGCGATTTCGTCAACAGCGAATATTTCCCCCAACAGTTTTCNCGCAAGAACATTACCGAAGCATTCCGGGTAGGCAGAGACATTGACGGCATCTCCCGCGCAACGATCACCAGTTGGGCAGTAGCGCGGGGCGTCAGGGATTCTGCTCGTAAAATGGCCCACAGCTATCTCCCGGATTCTGACTATGTGGCGNCTACTAGCGGTGATGCATTGGCACTGCGCGTGTACGAGGACCAGAGTTGGGATGACATGATTGAAAGCGGTCTGGTCAAGGAGATGCTGGTGATCCAGCCAGATCTCACTGAGCTTCACTTGTCACTNGCATTCATCGGACACGATGGCCTTGGAGAGCTGATGCTGGGGAGCGATGATTATTCCCGTGCGGACCGCGATGCTAGCAACCGATCGCGGGAAGGCAAAATGCTGCTGGTAGGGATTGATGGCAATTCATCTCAGCCGTTCAGACAGGAGCGACTAGCGATAAAGCAGGNGGNCGAACTCTACCCGGTTGAAAGGCGTCGGTTTGTCTATGCGGGTAGCGCAGACGCCGGCAAAATTAAGGATCGTACGCGCTTTGCCGGCGCTATTGTCCTGATGCCTGAGCTTAATCTGGAGGAGCCGTTTTCAATCCTCTACAGCACTGAGGGAGTGGTCGGCGAGTTCGGCGGTATTCATGANATGGCCTATAAGGTGCCTGAACTTGCCCTGGCGCTCTCCGAAGGAGGACCCATTGCGCCCGAACTGATTCCACCTTCAGAGAATGACGCCGAGAGGTTTCAGTTTACGGAGGAAACGGTCTGGGCTGAGCTGCTTGACAGCGCACCCCTCTCAGAGGTGTTTGCCGTGCTCTTTCTCTGCGCTCTGGTGATGACGGCATTTGTCATGAAAAAGGAAATGCTGCGCTGGGCAACGCTGACGGTGACTCTGATCTACCTGGGCTGGATGGACGGCGGTTTTGTCTCAGTTTCCCATATCACCAATGGCATCAAGTTAGGTCCTTCTATGTTCCTGAATGATTTGCCTTTGCTGATCGTAATTGTGTTTACAGTGGTGACCGCTCTACTGTGGGGCAGAATTTTCTGCTCTTCGCTCTGCCCGTTTGGTGCGCTGCAGGATTTCATTACACGAATCGTTCCCAAACAGTTTCGCTACCAGGTTCCTCAGGCCATCCACGATCTGGCTATATATGTGAAATATACCATTCTGGCTTTTCTGGTCATGATGGCACTCGCCTATTCGGATTTGAGTCTCTTTCAGTACTTTGAGCCATTCGGAACGGTATTCTATATTTCCCGCTCAATGGTGCTCTGGGCCATTGCCGCAGGCTTTCTGCTTGGCACTGTGTTCATCCCACGTTTTTATTGCCGTTATGCCTGTCCACTAGGAGCCTCCTTGGGGGTGGTTTCGTTGGTGTCACCGTTCAGAATCAAGCGGGTGCAGCAGTGTGATGTGTGCAAAGTGTGTGAGCATGCCTGTCCGACCGCAGCAATTAGGGGTCCGGCGATTGATTTTAAGGAATGCGTCCGCTGCGATATTTGTGATTACAAGCTGATTGCAAAAGCCGGCGTGTGTAAACATGACATCGAAACAGTCAAGGTTCGGGTAAAGCAGTGGGACGAAGCAACCGCCTAGTCAACCTGGTCGATTTTCTCTCTTACCGAAAGTTCTTTCGCATTCCGAAGACACATCGTACGTCGAGAAGGCCGTTGGACCGACCTGCTTGAGTCGGCCGGGCAGAGCGGTTTCGCGTCATTGCGCATCAGTCCTGAATTCGCTAGGTTAAGCCTCGCCCAACCAGCCCGAGAAAGAAGATATGCCCGAGATAAAACGAGGAAAGAAACTGAAGAACAGCGCGCAACCCTGCCAGGCAGAACTGGCAGACAAATTTGTCTGTTATCAGCATTCAGTTCAGGAGCCAGATCATGAGGTTCGTGTTTTCGATCAGGTTTACCGGNAAGCCTATAAGACCAAGCCAATGACTCTGAGAGAGGATTTCTGCGGCACCTTTGCGGTGTCATGCGAATGGGCTAAGTCAGACAAGAATCGCCAGGCGATNGNGCTTGATATCTGCNCTGAAACGCTTGCNTGGGGGACTGANAACAATCTCGGNAAGCTGAAAGCAAAAGTGGCAGAGCGAGTTGNAGTTCTNGANCAGGACGTGCGTTCNAGAACCGTACCGCAAGTTGANGTGCTGGCTGCCCAGAACTTTTCGTTCTGGTGCTTCAAGACTNGNGCNGAGGTCGTGAACTATTTCAAGANAGCCTGTGAGAATCTGGGNGAAAAAGGCGTCATGGTCATGGACATGATGGGTGGCAAGGAATGCTATGCCTCGGACGTGACCGATAAGCGCACGATCATAAAGGGCAAGGAAGGCTTCAAATACCACTGGGAGCAGGCCTATTTCAATCCCGTCACTGCCGACTGCTCTTTCTTTATCCATTTTAAATTCGGTGACGGCAGCATGATCAGGAAGGCGTTCGAGTACCATTGGCGGTTCTGGACTATCCCTGAGGTTCGCGAAATGCTGGCCGAAGCAGGTTTCAGTATAAGCAAAGTGTATTGGGATATCGCCGATGAGGACGAGGATGCNGATTGGCAGGCGGTGGACGAAGCACCGAATGACGACAGCTGGCTTTGCTATGTGGTGGGCATTAAGTAGGCGAAGTTTAGAAAAGTTAAGAAAACCTGAAAAAAGGCAAACAGGGCCACGGAGGCCATAGCGCCCCAGCTTAGGTGGCGTGTCGGTCAGGGTGGAAGTTCAGATGCTGGTTTTGTCTCGTTCTCGGCCCAAAACCAGAGAGACTGATACTGGTCAATGTCGGGTTCGTCTTTTGTGCTCAATTGAGTCTGTCCGCGTCGCCCGGTTGCAGCGCGTAGGCTTCGCCGCCGATGAGCACTTCGAGGGTATTNTCTGACNTCTCTTCNGAGAGNCNGATCATTTCATCATAAGGGCTTTGATGTCGGAGCACCATTTCGCCGACGGTCATTTCTTTAAACTTGCTTTGCAAAGAGAGCTTGTTGAATGATTTCAGGAAGCTGCCTCGNTCGTCAGTGACATAGCGCTCTTCATTGTCTATTTGCACGGAGACCAGATAGAGACTCTGATCGTGACAGTGCAGGATGACTTTTTGTATGTATTTCAGCCGGCGCAGTTCGGACAGTTTAATTTTCATGGCATGCTTCCTTGTCAGGTCACTGACAGCCAAATACGCAGCACGCGTTGAATTGGCTCAGTGCGCTGCGTCAATTCTTCCCGGATGCCGGGAGTAAAGGCTCTGCTGAGCGGGCTTTCCGCTTTGGTNTTGCGTCGGCAGAGTGCGGAGGCTCCGATTCATAGTGCTCGCTTGNATGGGGGCAATATCGCAGCTCNTGACACTGCGTCTGAGAGTACCGGCAGNATGGNTNGTGGTTATCGATCGANCCCGCCTATGGAATGAAATTTCGTTTCAAGAAAGTCTGCGATACCTTCTGTTCCTCCTTCAGAGCCAATCCCTGATTGCTTCCAGCCTCCGAACGGNGCAACTTCTGTTGAAAATACGCCGGAATTAGAGCAAACAATGCCGTACTCCAGCGCCTCTGCAACACGCATAACCCGGCCTACGTCCCGAGAGAAAAAATAAGCAGCGAGGCCATAGTCGGTTGCATTGGCTTTGTTGATGACTTCATTTTCGTTAGTAAACGTCTGAACAGCCGCGATTGGGCCAAAGATTTCTTCGGTAACCAGATCCATCGTATCGTCTACTGATTGCAGCAGGGTGGGCTGAAAAAATAAGCCTCCGAGCTCATGNCGGGCGCCTCCCAGAANCAGTTCTGCTCCTTTCGCGACGGCATCGCTGATCAGTTGCTCCATCTTNNACATGGCCTGTTCATTGATCATTGGCCCAATATCGGTATCGGCGGCAAAGCCATCAGCGACCCTGAGCGACCGAATTCCGTCCTGTAGTTTTTGGGTGAATGCGTCAGCAACAGGTTCCTGAACATAAATCCGGTTCGTGCAGACGCANGTCTGGCCGCAGTTGCGGAACTTTGTGGCAAGACAGTGGCTGACCGCTTCCTCGAGATCCGCATCCTCGAAGACAATGAAAGGAGCGTTGCCGCCAAGTTCAAGAGAGATTTTTTTCACTGTGCTGGCGCACTGCTTCATCAGCAGTTTGCCAACGGCAGTNGAGCCGGTAAACGTGAATTTGGCAATCTTGGGGTGCTGCGTGAGAACCTCTCCAATTCCTTGGCTGTCACTGCCCGCGACCACGTTAAGAGCGCCAGCCGGAAGGCCGGCACGCTGCGCCAGTTCACAGAGTGCGAGNGCTGACAGCGGTGTGGCGGGATCAGGTTTTATGACGATGGTGCACCCCGCCGCCAGCGCCGGGGCAGCTTTGCGGGTGATCATGGCATTAGGAAAATTCCAGGGGGTGATTGCACCGACAACACCCACCGCTTGTTTGTAGGTTTGCAATCGGCGCTCTGGGGCAATGGTTGGGATTGTCGCTCCGAAAACTCGCTTGGCCTCTTCGGCATAATATTCGATGAATCCAGCGCCGTATTTAATCTCAGTGAGACTTTCAGCAAGCGGTTTCCCTTGCTCCCAGGTCATCAGTGCGGCGAGATCTTCGGCATTATCAAGAATCAGGTCATGCCAGCGTCGCAGAATGGAACTTCTTACCTTCGCACTTGTTCTGCTCCAGTTGGGAAAGCTGCGATGGGCGGCCTCAACACTCAGTTCGGCCTGCTCTCTCGTCCCGTCTGCAACTTCAGCGACAGNTTCTCCTGTTGCCGGATTGGTGANCTGGATTGGCNGAGTAGAACTGACCCAGTTGCCATCGATGAAATTATCGCAGCAGATAAGGCCTTGATCCTTGAATGTGGGCATGTAGAGGCTCCCGATTANAGTGCGAGTGTTTTAGAGCCAGAGTCCGGCGCTCACTCGTCGAGGTGCGACACGGTCAGAAAGTGGCGGTTTTGGGTNGCATGACTTAGCCGGAGAGCCTGTAATACAAACAAACGGCCATCTTTCGGGGCAGTTGCTACCCAAGGAATCTAGGCTCACAACCGGTAGCGATCATAGCAGCACTTGTTACGGCGGCGCTGCTGTGACGGCTATCTCAGGAAAAGGAAAGGCTNCCACTTTAGCCGCANCCCCATTCTGAAAGCTACTAGTCCTGGCTGTCTTGTTCGAGCCAGGAAAAGTCGTCTTCGCTCTGCACTAGCAGGCTGGCGTTGTCCCGTCGGCGCTGNTCTTCTTCCTGAGCCCGTTTCAGCACGTCAGGCGGCAGGTCACGGCCGACCACGATNCCGCGGGGAGTAGTNGGNGCGTAATAGATCCGGGCATTTGCCATCTCATCGGTTGTTTCCGGGCCGTAAACCACATCTTTTGTAGGATTCGGATTCCAGCGGTTNCCCTCTGAGTTGTCAAACCACCAGCTCATATGCAGTGTCGAACCCGCCGGGATGAACTTGGGTGTTTCATACTCGTAGAGAAACTGCCAGTTGAAGTCATACTTGGGAACCCACAGTAGCACTTCGCGTTCACCGTCGGGATACTCGAGTTCGTAACGCATGGCCTTGCCGCGATAATGCATATGNGGCCCCATGGACAGCANNAAAATATCTTCCTCCACTTCATGGGTATTGGTGACTTCGTAGTTAGGGTCACCAGCGGGNATCGTCCAGCCGCGATGCGGNAACAGGTTTGTCTCTACCACGTAGTCGATGACATCACCGTCTTCGTAGAANTTGAANCCTGCGCGGGTATCATCAATGACGCCGGTGCCTTCNCCGGTATCTTTGTGATAATGCATGTTAACGGTAATAAACGGGTCTTCGGGTAACAGAACTCCCCATCCTTCCGGATAGGTGAACGGACCACGGCCGGGCACTCCGACGCCCATATGACTGGAGACGATATGGTGGACCCAGGGACCTCCGGGATCCAATTCGGCCATTGAAATCCATTTNGGGTTCTCGTGGGCACCCTCAGGTANAGGCATCTGNACAGTCGGTTGCCAGTCTTCCACGTCNTCGCCGACGTATACGGATTTTTCAAAGCCGACGACGAGATCTGGATCACCNATCCACCAGCCCGACTCGGGCATNGCAGTGCCCACACTGGTCGAACTCAGTGCGTCGTTCGCNGCCGCAGGGTCNCCCTCTAAGGCTCCGCCNTCCACCCAGGCGANNAGCAAATCTCTGTCNGCTTTNTCCATATAGCGTTCGCCTTTGAATTCCCCNCGATGACGCTCATGGGCGCCCCANGGCGGCATGTAGCCTGTAGCCACGGCATTCTTGATCAGCGGGGCCCAAATCTTTGCCTGTTCGTAATCCATGAGGGACATCGGTGCGCTGATTCCCCCCACGTCAGGCGGATTGTCCTGATGGCAAGCGGCACAGTTGTTCATGAAAACCGGCAGGGCATCCTGATAGAAAGTCGGCGCGTCTTCAGCCGTCGCGGTGGCGGCCAGGCCCAGAGAAATCATGGAGCACAGTGAAAAGGCGGAAAATTTCATGGCGATACCCTTATTGATGAGGCTTCTTATTAAATAAGGCCTAAGCGTAATCCTAACCGGAGGATTTGTCCACTCAGAAGCCAGGGGGATTTGCAATGTAAGTTTTTAACTGATTGATAGTATTGACTATATTTAAGCACCGGCCAGTAGTTTAGGGTCTTTAGTCCTGAAAACTTCGAAGGCGACCAGTTTATTCTCGTCATAGCCTCTCCGGCCTAGCGGGTCAGCGATGGTTCACAGCTGTTCGATGATGTTTAGGTAATGCTCAGCCTGACCAAGGACAGCGCGCTGGGTCTCGTCGCCCATTTTGTTCCAGGTCCCGTACAGCATACGCATTCGATGGTTGCTCTGGAACCGGTCCTTGTGCTGAGCCATAAAATTCCAGTACAGGGAGTTCAAAGGGCAGGCGCCTTGGCCGGTTCGNAGCTTCACGTCGTATTGACAGCTCTCACAATAGTCGCCCATTTTTTTGATGTAGTTTCCGCCTGCTGCATACGGCTTGGAGCCAACGAGTCCACCGTCGGCGTATAGCGCCATGCCCCGCGTGTTGGGGAGTTCGACCCACTGCAGCGCATCCAGATAAATGCCAAGATACCAGTCATCCACTGCGGCCGGATCGATCCCGGCGAGCAAACAGAAATTACCGGTAACCATCAGCCGCTGAATGTGATGGGCATAGCTATGGTCGAGGGAATTGGTTATGGCTTTCTCCAAGCAGCGCATANTGGTTTCCCCNGTCCAGAAGTACTCCGGTAACCGTCGGGTCGCGCCCAGCGCATTACGAACGGCATACTCCGGCATATTGCTCCAGTAGATACCTCNGATAAATTCGCGCCAGCCAATGATCTGGCGNACAAANCCCTCTACCTGTGNCAGATTCACTTCGGAGTTATTCCGATAGGCAGCAATCGCAGCATTGACCACCGACAGCGGGTGCAGAATTTTGGCGTTCAGCGCAAAGGAAAGCCTTGAGTGGTAGAGGGACCAATCACTCTCGCTGTTTGCGGTCATAGCATCCTGATAGGTACCAAAATTAGGNAGGCATACCTGACAGAAAAATTTCAGNAGGCCATNAGCCTGCTCGTGGTTGACCGGCCAGGGTAAAACGCTTTGCTCGCGACCAATANACGCAATCTNATGTCGACGCAGCCGCTGNAGAATGCCACTAACGTCATTGCTGAATAGCAAAGGCTGCGGCAACTCGGCCACGGCCGCCGGGCTGAGTTTTTTGCGGTTTTCCTGATCGTAGTTCCAACGACCACCCTCCGGCTCATCTCCATCCATGAGCAAGTTCAGCCGTCGTCGCATGCTGCGGTAGAAGGTCTCCATCCGAGCCGACTTGCCCGTCGTAAAGTGCTGACAGATTTCCGTCAGGGGCAGCAGGAAATGTTCTGTGTCAACCGACTGCTTTTGTACCGCTGNCGGNAGGTCAAGATTCTGAAGTTGCTGGCTGACCCGATATTCATCGGGCTGGAGATAGTCAAAATNCTCGACGTCGAAGCGAGTGCACAGCGCGGTNAGGAAAGNCTCCAAAGAGTCGTGNTCTGCGGTGTCATCTAATGTCTGGTAAAGCACGTGATGGCCCTGCTGCTCCAGGGCCTTGGCGAACTGCTCCATGGCTGCGAAGTATGCACAGACTTTCTGCACATGATGCCTGACATAATTGGTNTCCTGCTTTAACTCGGCCACCACGATCAAAATCGATTCATCCGGCTCGCTAAACCATGAGTGCTCGAGATTTAGCTGGTCGCCGAAGATCAGACGAAGGCGTCGGTACTGAAGATTTAGGGCTTTCTGCATGGNATGAAGTACGCTGCGGCGACTGATTCAGACCTGACTGAAGAACTGCTCGTGATTTTTGTGCGTATTTGTTTGGCACTCTCCGGTTGTTATGCGGACCATGATACACTCGCGCGNGATTANTTCTTTGGGCTANGCTGGCTTGCTGCCGTTCTTCGCCGGGGTCTGGGCTGCTTATGCAAAGCTGTCCTTCGGGGCATGGTCAGCGTCGCACCTGTTTCTGAGTTACAGCGCGATTATCCTGAGTTTTCTGGCCGGTGCTTTGTGGGGTGGGGCCAAAGAGCTAGAGGAGNCCTCTGTCAGCCGCCTGCTGCTGATCGGGAGTAATGTATTTGCCCTGACGGCATGGCTGGCTGTGCTACTGGGACGGGACTACATGTCGGCAGGCCTTGCGGTTGCAATGACTGGCTTTATTCTGGTCTATCTAGTTGAGCACAAAACACAGGNTNTGCTGCTNCAGGGAATGGGCTCNGCCTATCTCAGATTCCGGCTGNCGCTCACNTCTGTCGTCTGTCTCGCCCACCTTTTGATTTTAGCCCTGATACGGTGAATTCTTATGAACGATACTGCACTAACGATTTTCTATGACGGTCGCTGTCCGCTTTGTGCCGCGGAGATGAAGCAGTTGCGCCAACTTGACGATGCCGGGAGGTTGTACCTGGAAGATATTAATCGGCCAGACTTTAGGCAGCGGTTTCCCCACATCGATCCGGTTGAAGCCGATCGTGTGCTTCACGGGCAATGGNCCAACGGGACACTGATCTACGGGCTGGATGTCACTCAGCAGGCATGGGCTCTGGTCGGTCGCCACCAATGGTTGAAGCTGTTACGTCTGCCGCTGGTGCGCTGGTTCGCCGATTTGGGCTACCTGTTTTTTGCCAGATATCGACGTCAGATTTCGCGCCTGCTCACCGGTTCTTCCCGATGCGATGCCGANGCCTGTCACAAGATCTCCGCCAGCACATCTGCTGAANCATCACAGACCAAGGATATTCGCTGAAATCATGCAGCAACTGGTAATAGGNGCAGGCAGTGCAATCGCGAAGGCTCTGATTCATAAGAACCTGAAGCANGGGGACTCGATAGTAGCAGTGAGTCGCCATGCGGGCAGNCTTGAGGAATCATCCGTAGGCGGTCATCTGCGAAGGCTGCAATGCGACTACACCGAGTCATCGATTGACGCGATCTGCGCTGAACTGCNGAAATCCGGNATCGCCTTTGACCGGATCACGATCTGTAACGGCATACTGCATCATGANGGTCTNTCACCGGAGAAAAGNCTGGAGAATACCTCAATNGNNNCCTTGGAGACGGTGATGCGAATCAACGCTTTTGTCCCACTGCTGTGGGTAAAAGCGCTTAAGCCTCTGCTTAAGGTGAACAGGAAACCCTGCGTTATNACCGCGCTCAGCGCTCGCGTTGGCAGTATTGGCGATAATGANAGAGGNGGTTGGTACGCCTACCGAGCGTCCAAGGCGGCNCTGAACATGCTGTTGAAAACGGCGGCCTTGGAATATCGGCGGGAAGCGAAGCTGGTTCAGTTNCTTNTGTTTCANCCGGGAACTACAGACTCACCGCTGTCCANACCCTTTCAGAAAAATATCAGCCCCACAAAGCTGTTTACCCCTGAGTTCGTAGCCAGTCAGTTAATGAGGCTTCAGGGCGANCTGAAACCCGACCTGCCGATTCAGTTTCTTGACTGGCAGGGAAAGCGGNTTGAGTGGTAGANNAGCCCAGGGTGGGTNGGCGTCACTAGCGAGCACTCTGTCCGCTTTCCCGAACTGTCTTGTTAGTTATTTTTTGGGTGAGCCAGAAGCCATTCAACGATTTGTGCGGCAAACGTCTCAGATAAAACGGGGATGTGCGTGCCCGCGGAAATGGTCCAAAGCTCGGCTGATCCACCCGCATTACAACCGACTTCGAATTTCAGNACTCCGGATTCGTGGCCTGGCAGGCTTGCTTCCAGATCACGCAGCTCTCGCCCGACGCCGTTCTGGCTGCATCCGTTGTAATCCGCCCAGCGCCGGACGGAATTCAGTGCGCCCGGGTAGCGATTGTTCATGATGTCGCCGCCCTGATATCCGATGGTTTCATCATTAGTGCCGTGAATCTGCAGCACGTGCACTGGATTGGGTGGAGCCTCGCGTTCTTCAAGGTGGTTGGCACCGGCAAGACTGGCGATAGCCGCCACGCTGTCTGAATGCTCATAGGCCATGCGGAATGACATGAAACCGCCATTGGAGTGGCCGATCAGGTAAACGCGATTACTGTCGACATTATATCGCTGTTTCATATCGTCAATGATCGAACGGATGCACGCACTGTCATCAACCTCGGTGCTGAAGAAGTTGCAGCAGGCATCCGAGGCATTCCAGAACCGGTTTTGGGCGCCGCCAGTCTCCTGCATGCCGTCGGGTGCGACGAACAGAAAGCCGTAGTCGTCTGCCAAGTCACTCACCTTGAAGTAGCTGTCCTGGTTCTGGCCGCTGGAAGTGTAGCCGTGTAGCAGAATGATCAATGGGGTCGCTTCCGAAGCCTCATAGGTGGCGGGTATTTTTACCAACACCTCGCCACGACCGAAATCANTGTTTTGCGCCTGGCTGGTTGAGTTNATCGTCAGANAAAACCATGCAGTGAGCAGCAGGGNTTTTTGCAGGTGGTTTTTCATGATTTAGGCTGACCTCTTTTTTTAATATGGGTTCAAGGTCTCAGAATGACTTTTCCCGTGGTTTCTCGGCCTTCCAGGGCCCGGTGGGCAGATTGTGCTTCTGCCAGCGGATACAAATGTTCCACCCGCAGCCGCAGTTTTCCATTGCTAATCCATTTAAATACGTCGCCGCTGCGCCATACAAGGTCTTCACGGGATGCCAGATAATCAAATAGGGTGGGGCGGGTCAAGAACAAAGATCCTTTGGGGCCNAGAGTCGCGGGATTGAACTCAGTGACCGGGCCGCTGGCGTTGCCGTAAAGGACCATGTGACCGAACCGTGCGAGGCAATCAATACTCTTCGCAAAGGTNGCCGCACCCACTGAATCATACGCGACATTGACGCCGGCGCCATCGGTCATTCTCATCACTTCTGAGTGGAAATCCTGCTCATTGTAGAGAATCACTTCGTCTGCGCCGGCGTCGCGGGCGAGTTCGGCTTTTGATTCGGTGGAGACCGTTCCAATGACAAAGCCACCAAGCATTNTCACCATCTGAATCAGGAGCAGGCCTACCCCTCCAGCAGCTGCATGGATGAGGCAGCGATCCCCCGCTTTNACCGGGTAGGTCGACGNGCACAGATAATGCGCTGTNCANCCCTGAAGCATNGCAGCGGCGCCCTGGTCAAAGCTGACGCCTTCGGGAATCAGGACNAACTTGTCCGCCGGCACGGCTGCAAACTCTGCGTAGGCGCCTGCCACATTGGTGTAGGCCACTCTGTCCCCGATGTTCAATCTGGTCACGTTNACTCCTGCCNCGACCACTGTCCCGGCGGCCTCAAGACCCANGGTNGATGGGAGGGGGATCTGATAGAGACCGCTGCGCTGGTAGGTGTCGATAAAATTAATGCCGGCCGANTCGACTTTTACTAGCACTTCTCCCTCGCCAATGCGGGGCGTATCGACCTTCTCGAACGCTAGCACCTCCGGTCCGCCGTNTTTGTTCACTCTGATCGCTTTCATACCGAAAATCTCACTGGGATTTCAGAAGGTTGCTTTATCTCAGAATTCGAAGGTGCTGACAATCTGATTCGCCAGNCTGGCACTGAGCGGGGCAGAGGTTTATGCTACCTCNATCCCCAAGCCATTAAGAGGTGGACTCTACATGTCAATAAAAGCGATGGACCTGGCTGGTTTTCGAGTCATCGCCTCTCTCGCGACCGCTATGGTTTCATCGGCTGTTTATGGTCAATCNGAGACAGACTTCGAGTCCGAATTCGAGCAGTCGCGCCTGATNCANACCGCTGACGCGGGTGACATTCTTGTGGTGCCCTTCGCGCAGGGTCTGGCGAATCCTTTTGATCTCGCATTCCGTGACAACGGCGACATACTGGTGACCGAGCGCTATACGGGACAACTCAGAGTTATTCGGGAGGGAGNCTTGNTGCCCAATATTNTCTCTGGCGTGCCGGACGTCTACTCGGAAGTCTTCCGGGCGGGACTCATGTCGATTGCCCTGCATCCGGATAATGACGCGCTGGTGTTNCTCAGTTATACCAAGCCCATCGAAGTTAAGGGCGAACCCGAACAGACCGTGGCGNTGGCCAGAGGAACCCTGGACGGTGACCAGCTGGTTAATGTTGAGGAAATATTCGTCGCAGAAGGGCTGGATCGCGGCATCGCTGCCGCCAAGTTGCTTTTTGCGCCGGACGGACACCTTTTGATGTCGATTGGGGGTGCATATATGTACATGGGTTTGGGGGATTATGCGCAGGATCCGTCGGTACACTATGGCAAACTGCTGCGCATCGACAGCGATGGGGCTCCTGCATCAGACAATCCGTTTCTGGAATCGGGTGAATTCCTGCCTGAAGTGTATTCTGTTGGGCACCGCAATCAGATCGGCATGGATTTCCANCCACAAACGGGGGAGCTGTGGGCTTCTGAAAACGGTCCTCAGGGGGGTGACGAAGTCAACATTATCAGGCCCGGTGCCAACTATGGTTGGCCGGGGATTTCTTACAGCAGGCAGTACCGTGGCGACTGGGTCAGCGACAGGCAATGGCAGAGCGACATTGTTCAGCCAGAAATCCTCTGGTGGCCGTCAATTGCGCCGGCGGGTTTGGCTTTCTACACAGGGGATAAGGTCGAGTCATGGCAGGGTGACCTGTTTGTGGGTGCCATGGTGCAAGGNCGCATTCCGGGTACGGGGCATGTCGAACGGATTGTGTTTAATTCTCGGGGTCAGGAGATCCGAAGAGAAAGCCTGCTNAGAGATCTGGGCGCGCGGATCNCCGCAGTCAAGCAAGGGCCTGATGGCTATCTTTATGCGCTGGCTGATGAGGAATACGGCGCCATTCTCCGGTTTGAGCGTCCGCANGCCCAGCCGTAACTCGGTAAATTCGAGCATGGAAATCGATGTGCTGAGAACAGCAAATAAAAGAGAAAAACAGGTTAGCCCAGCACAGAGGTATCGCACCGGTGCGAAATCTGCTTTGCTGGTTTGCTTCTAGATAATAACTATAAGGTTACGTCATGTTCAAACAGTTCGTCTTGGCGCTTCTCACTGGACTGGGATGGCAGGTGGGCGCGGCGCAAATTCTCGAAGTTGATACGGCGGCAGGAAGCTATCAGGGTCTGCGCTCACCGCTCGCCAGTGACGTTTCGGTATTCAGGGGATTGGCTTTTGCAGCGCCTCCGGTCGGGGATCTGCGCTGGAAACCGCCGGTGCTGCCGGCCACTTTTTCCGGTGTCAGACTAGCTGAGCGCTCCGGCCCGGCCTGCTGGCAGGCGCGAAATTCAGACAACAGTGTCTATGCNCGCGGCAATCTGGACCGATCAGAAGACTGTCTGACCCTCAACGTGTTCACCGCTGCCGTCGATGACAGCGCNGGGCTGCCGGTGATGATCTGGTTTCATGGTGGCAGCAATACGGCCGGACATGGCGGGGCGCAAATCTTTGATGGTACCAATCTAGCAGCACGGGGCGCGGTGGTTGTGACGGCAAATTATCGCCTCGGCCCGCTCGGGTTTCTGGCGCATCCGGCGTTGACGGCAGAGTCGGAGCAATCCGCTTCCGGCAACTACGGGCTACTGGATCAGATTGCGGCATTGCAATGGGTGCAAACAAATATCGCGCGCTTTGGNGGAGATCCCGGAAGGGTCACGATATTCGGCCAGTCCGCCGGCGGTGAGGATGTCTGTCTGCTTATGGCTTCTCCGCTGGCGATTGGTCTGATTCATCGGGTCATTGGTCAATCCCCTTCNGGCGGGTGTGTGCGTCTAGANCGAGACCTAGAGGGCGGGGCAGATTCNGCTCATGCGAGGGGAGTCANATTTNTGGGGGCGTTGGGGATCAAGGATTCGGAGGCGCCAGCGCTGGCAGCCATGCGTGATTTGTCGCCAGAAGAAATCACCGCTACNGCGTCTTCAGAAGGCAATCCCAATGGTCCTATTATCGATGGTTGGGTTCTGCCGGAGGCGCCAGCGCGTCTTTTTGCGCGAGGGGAATACAACCGCGTCCCGGTGATGATGGGTGCGCTGGCNGAGGAATATTTCGGTTTGCAGGCGGGAGCTGCTGAGATTTCAGAAGCTGATCTGGACGCGTATCTTACCCGACGCTTTGGTACTGGCGGGCTTGCTCTGAAAACAGGCTACCAGGGCTTGATTGAGCTTTCTCCAATTTCCGCTCAGAAAGCAATAGCTGGCGACAACGGGTTTATCCGCACGGTCAGGGACTGGGCACGATTGATCTCAGCTAACAATGATACGGCCTATGTCTACTATTTTTCCCGCCCGGTGCCGGTTTTTCGTTTGTATATGCCGTCCATGCCAGATCTCTCTGGCGACGGGGGTGCCAGATCACTGGGGGCCTACCATTCCGGAGAGCTTGCCTACGTGTTTGATAATCTGAGCACGGTCGGGATAGGTTGGGAGTCGGATGATCATCTGCTGTCCGCCACGATTGCTGACTACTGGTTCAATTTCGCCCAAAGCGGAAATCCCAATGCCCCGGGTCTTCCTTACTGGCCTGCTTATGAGCCAACAAAAGATGAGGTGCAGGTGCTTGATGCGGAGGTGCGAAATGCCGTTCATCCCCGCAGTGCTTATATGGACCGGATTGAGTCGCTAGCCACTCAGTGACGGGCAGGGAATTCAGGGTACGACTCAGGGTCTGGAGGTCCGCGCTTTGGGCCCCAGCTGGCTTGGGAGCAATTCGTAGGCCAGCTTGACCCACTCACATAGCAGGGGTCTGGTGTCCCTCGGATCAATGACTTCTTCTATGCCAAACGCTTCTGCAGTTCGCAGTGGAGAACGATATTGCTCCAGCATATCTTCGAGCTCTCGCCGTCGAAGTTCAGGGTCCTCAGCTGACTCTATGTCGCGTCGATAGGCAGCCTGAACGCCGCCTTCGATGGGGAGCGAACCCCAGTCGGCCGATGGCCAGGCATAACGTAGGTTGAGCCCATCGGATTTGCCATGCCCGGCGCCAGCTACCCCATAGCAGCGTCGGATGATGACGGATACCCAGGGTATGCTAGACTGATAAACAGCCATCAAAGCGCGGCTGCCCAATCGCACAGTGCCTTCCTGTTCTGCTTCTGTCCCGATTAAAAAGCCGGGATTGTCCACCAGGTTTATCATGGGCAGGTGGAAGGTGTCACATAGATCAACGAAGCGCATCATTTTTTCTGAAGCAGACGCATTTACCGCGCCACCGTGGTGTTTTGTGTTATTGGCCATGAGGCCTACTGCATGTCCATCCAGTCTGGCGAATCCGACAGTCAGTGACTGACCATATGCCGGACTGATCTCAAAGAAGGAGTCCCGATCGACAACGGCGGTTATGACCTCGCCTATTTCGTACATCTCGCGGCGATTGCGGGGTATTACCGAGAGTAATTTTTCATCGCGCCGGTCGGTGGGGTCACTGCATGATACGATTGGTGGCAGTTGCCACACATTTTGCGGAAAGTACGAGAGAAACCGTTTGATAGTCAGGAACGCTTCTTCTTCGCAAGTCACTTCGTTATCAACTGCACCACTCACATGGGCATGAATTTGCGAGCCGCCAAGTTCATTCTTCTCGACGGGTTTACCAAAGCCGCGTTCCACCACTGGGGGGCCAGCGACAAAGAGTTGACTGGTTTCTTTGATCATTAATGAGAAATGGGAAATGGTGACACGGACTGCACCGAGGCCTGCTACTGAGCCCATGCAGGCGCAAACTACGGGGACTTGCCCCATGAGCTCCATGGTAGTGTTGAATCCCTGCAAAGCGGGGACATAGGAGTAGCCGACCATTTCAAGCGTTTTGACGCTTCCACCGCCGCCGCTGCCATCAACCAGGCGGATCAAGGGAAGCTGCATTTCTAGAGCGTATTTCTCCCCATAGCCGGACTTGTCTCCGATTTTTGCATCCGCTGCTCCACCGCGCACAGTAAAATCGTCGCCGCCGATGACGACTTTGCGGCCGTCTAAATTGGCTGTGCCTAATACAAAATTTGATGGCGTGAATGATTGCAGACTGCCGTACTCGTCGTAACTCGCCTTCCCGGCCAGAGCGCCGATTTCATGAAATGAGTTCTTGTCAACAAGGTTCGAAATCCGCTCTCTGACGGTCAATCGGCCGTTGTCATGTTGCCGCTTGATGCGTTCCTCTCCGCCCATGTTTTTGGCCAGTGCTTCGCGCTCACGTATTTCGTCTACTTCTTTTTGCCACGTCATGCTGATGAACCTTATATGTAAGTTAAATAGTTTCTAACATGGATAGGCTTGAAAATTAAAGTCGAGAGGTTGTCTTCTCACATTAAAAGGGCAAGTAAGAGCCAGCGCCCCGTCTCTTTGCTTGCCCGGTCTGTGAATCAGCCTTCCAGGCTGGTTTGGATATTCAAAAGTTATGTGGATTGTTTTGATAGAGCAGACGCCTAGTCTCTACATTTAGAGAGCAAAAAAAAGGGGTGGCAGTTGCCACCCCTTTTTTTNGATGCAGCTAACTTTAGAAGTCAGCTCGGAGACGGGCGTAGTAGTACCCACCCTGCCATGGAACGAAGGTGCCCGATGAATAGACACGACCACAGCAAAAATCGCTTATTGCGTCGCGGTCAGGATATTCGTCGAACACGTTTCGAGCGCCAGCGGTCAGGTTGAACATATCATTGATCTGCCACTGACCTTCAAGGTCGAACTGATAGAAATCAGGAAGTGTCTGGAAGCGGAGTCCGCCAGGGCCTGAACCACCAGAGTTGGAGTTCGTGGATTCACCGAACCACTGCAGTCGAGCGATGACCTGTAGGTCATCACCTACCTGCTGGATACCAGTGAATATACCGCGCCACTGAGGGTCTGCATTAACAAAGTCGTAACGATTTTCTGCGTTCAGATAGACGCTTGGATCCGATTCGAATGAGTTCTCAGTGTAGTTTACCGCGGCGGAAATAACAGTCGATTCTCCAAGTGGTAAGGTTCCCACGAAATCAACACCCTCAGTACGGCTGTCGAATGCGTTGGTAAAGTAGAACACCCCACCAATCGTGTTTGCACCAGCTACACCAGCGGCGTCGAGCGCTAAATAGTTAGCGTAAGCGGAGCCAGAAGTTGGATCGGTTGAAACCGATCGAGTGGATATAGCGTTTGTGCGATCATCAATGTCGATGCGGTAATAGTCTAAAGTAAGATCTAACTCACCCAGAGATCCAGTTACTCCAACAGTANAGCTATTGGAAAGCTCGGGCTTAAGACCGGTTGCGCCAAGTGCCTGCGCGACTGGGCCACCAGCTGGGAAAAGGCCCGTAGCAACTGGGATACCATCAGGGAGACGCGTCGATACGTTGACCGTACCTTGCTGACCAGGCGTCGGCGCCCTGAAACCAGTTCCGATCGATGCCCGTGCATTCCAGGTATCGGTCAACCTAAGGCGACCGGCAAGCTGGAAAAGAACCTCGGAATCGAAGTCCTCATAGTTCTCGTAACGTACTGCACCCTGCAGGAACAGGCTGTCAGTCACGTCACCGCTCAATTCGCCATAGAGTGCGAATGAGTTTCGGGTAAACACGTTGGTGAACTGTGGGTTATTACCAGGAAATCCGTTTGAACCAACACCGACAACTGTATAAGCAGGGTCGTCTGAATCGGCACAATTGAGGGTAGAGCCACCTGCTATAGCATTGATTCCATTCGGCGCTGTGGTGCCGTCAGCATTACAAAGATCCCATGGATCCTTCGTTGCGTACGGTCCCGCCGCATAGGAAGCTGGATCGCCCTGCCGAAGCTCATACTCCTCATCCATATAGCTCGCGCCGAAGGCAAAAATAGCAGGCCCTGCGAGGCCAGCATCGAACTCGTAGGTGAAGTCGGCTTGGAACTGGGTCTCCGAATTGATTAGATCACTGGGTCGGAAGCTGGTCGGCACTGTGCCCGCAGAGTCGCCTAGTGACGGATTGATCGTATTGAACAACGTGTACTGAATTTCACTCTCACCGGTTCGAGCACTGAAATCGTATGACAGACCGTTATCTAGATCACCCCGCATTCCACCGAGCAATGAAAAGTCGAGCACATCGCCGTTAAATTGTGGAGTAAAGCCTCCAGGGAAAATTGACTGAGGAGTGTAGATTGATCCGTCTGGCCGACGAAGCTCTTCAATTACGCCGTTGCCCGGGTAACGATAGAAGAAATTGCCGTCAGTGCTTCCGTCGGAGTAGTTACCGTAACCGTAAAACTCTGTGTCAGCGTCTAGCTGATAGCCAGCGTTGACGAAAACGCGAGAG
>NZJB01000078.1 GCA_002691885.1 Gammaproteobacteria bacterium | reverse complement strand
CAAAGAGGCCTATCAGAGCCTAGGCACGGAGCACTTGTCTGATATCGAGTCGCTCTACACCTCGGACATCTATTTTGAAGATCCGCTGCACGCAGTACAGGGCAGACCGGCTCTGATGCAATACTTCACCAAGCAATTTGCCAACCTGGAAAAGTGCGCGTTTAAATTTCATTCAACAATCGTGAACGACACCGATGTCTTTATGACCTGGACCATGTTTCTAAATCACCCAAGACTACGAGGGGGTGAAACCGTCCGAGTAGAGGGTTCCAGCTATCTACGCACGCGAAACGGAAAGGTCTACTACCACCGCGACTACTTCGATCTGGGATCTATGCTTTATGAGAATGTCCCGCTACTGGGTCACATCATCCGCAAGCTCAAATCACGCGTCGGACAATGAACATACTGATTACCGGCACCACCTCCGGTATCGGTCTGAAATTGGCACAGGATTATCTGGCGGCGGGGCACACNGTCCANTGCTGCGGGCGTAACATATNANTCCTACAAGAGCTGGTCACAGNCTTCGGTGACCGAGCNAAACCTGTCANNTTTGACGTGCAANACCGAGAGGACTGTCTGGCCTCTCTCACCGCCCTCCCCGAGCTAGACCTAGTGATTCTGAATGCTGGAACCTGCGAGTACATCGATGCCAGCAACTTCGATGCCGCCAGTTTTGAAAGGGTCATTCGCACAAATTTGATTGGTCTAGCGAATTGCCTCGAAGCCCTGATTCCTAAATTAACGGCAGGCTCCAGTTTGTCACTGATGGGCAGTAGCTCAAGCTACCTGCCACTGCCAAGGGCGGAAGCCTACGGCGCGTCGAAGGCAGCGATCGAGTATCTTGCGAAGACACTCGCTATCACGCTTGGCAAAGATGGCATCCACGTCAGTTATATTGCTCCTGGATTTGTCGAGACACCCTTGACCGACCTCAATGATTTTCCGATGCCGATGCGGGTAGATGTCGAATTCGCATCACGGCGGATACGACAGGGGCTCAAGAAAAAACAGAGCGAGATCCACTTTCCCAAGCTATTCACCGGCTTCATGAAAACACTGTCCTTACTGCCATACGCCTGGCAGCGGTTTTTACTCGCGAAGATCTTAATGTCATAACCCTCTCCACCTGTCTGACATTTTCGGCCGTTGCAACCAGACCGGTCTGATAAAGAGCAATAAGAATGACACAGCAACGCATCGCAATTATTGGCAGCGGCATCTCAGGACTGACCTGCGCTTATCTGCTCTCGCGTGAGCACGACATCACGGTATTCGAGGCGAACGACTATATTGGTGGCCACACCCACACGGTTCCAGTCGAGACTACTTCCGGCAGCTATGAAATTGACACTGGTTTCATCGTTTGCAACGACCGCAACTACCCCAATTTCCTGAGTTTTATGGCGCAACTGGGCGTCTCGCTACAAGAAACAGAGATGAGCTTCAGCGTCCGCAACGATGCTGAAAATCTCGAATACAACGGTCACAATCTGAACACATTGTTCGCGCAGAGGATCAACCTGATCAGACCAAAATTTATCCGTCTGGTGTCCGACATTCTCAAATTCAACAAGGCCAGCAAGCTGGCTATTGCTTCGAGTGATGTTGTCGACGTCACTCTGGATGAATTTCTTCAGGCACAGGGCCTGGGTCGCGGGCTGCGGGAAAGCTATCTGCTGCCGATGGTTGCAGCCATCTGGTCCTGCAGTGTCGCTCAGGCGGGTCAATTCCCGCTAAGCTTTTTCCTCAGATTCTTTTTGAATCATGGTCTGCTCGACGTCAAGAACCGGCCTCAATGGTATGTGTTGAAAGGGGGATCACACAGCTACATCAAACCGATGACAGCGCGTTTCGGGGATCGCATCAGGCTGAACGCCCCAGTCCATTCGGTGACCCGTAACGACGACTCGATAACCATCACGTCCGCCATAGGCGCTGAACACTTTGACGAAGTGATACTGGCCTGTCACAGTGACGAGGCACTGACGCTGCTGCAGGACGCGAGTAATCTCGAACAAGACATACTGGGCACCATGGGCTACCAGGAAAACAGCGTCATCCTCCATACTGACGACAGCTTTATGCCAAGCCGCAAACTTGCCTGGGCGAGCTGGAACTTCCTCGCCGGAGAAGGTGGCGATCAAGACCTGCCTTTGGTCACATACTGTATGAATATTCTTCAGGGGCTGAACAGTCCTGAGCCTTTTCTCGTTTCTCTCAACGCCAGACACAAGATCAATCCGGAAAAAACTTTACGGGAATTTACTTACGCCCACCCCATTTACTCAGCTGCATCCAGCGTAGCACAGGGGCGAAGGACAGAGATTTGTGGCCACAACCGAACGCATTTCTGCGGAGCCTATTGGTACAACGGCTTTCATGAGGATGGGGTTCGCAGCGCTCTTGATGTTGCTGAGAGATTCGGGCAAAGCCTGTGAGTATCGCACCTGCCGGCAGTCAAGTGGATTCTGACGCAATGGAAAGCGCAATCTTTTCCGGGATTGTCCGCCACCGCCGGTTTTCTCCGACTCAGCATGAGTTTGAGTATTCGATCCACATGTTTATGCTCAGAGCTGATGAGCTACCACAGGTTATGGGTCGCCATTGGCAGCTGGGGACGGAATGGTACCGGTGGGCCAGATTCAAGCGTGCTGATTACCTAGGAGGAGCGGAGGATCTTGGCAGCAGTGTGAAAGCAAAAATCGCCGAGCTTGCCGGGCCGGCTGCCAAAGACATTGAGGGTGACGTATTCTGTCTGGTTCACCTACGCTATCTGGGCTTTTATTTCAGCCCTCTGAATGTCTACTTTCTCAAGCAGCAGGACCGTTTCAGGTATATGCTTGCCGAAGTGAGCAATACACCCTGGCATGAAAAACATTATTACCTGGTGGATCTCGCTAATATTGAGTCCCATGCCAAAGAGTTTCATGTGTCGCCGTTCAACCCAATGCAGCAAAACTATCACTGGATAATCAAGCCGCCAGATGCCAGTCACTGCTCGGTGCACATCGGTGTACAAGACCAGAGCGAACCTGAAGAAAAAGTGTTCGACGCAACGCTCAGCCTCAAAAGGCGCGAAATAAACCAAAGCAATTTGAGCCGCGTACTTACCAGGAACCCCAGCCAAACGCTGTATCTTGTGCTGGGAATCTATTGGGAGGCATTGCGCTTACTTGTCAAGCGTACGCCACTCTACAGACATCCTAAGAAACAAGGTGTTAGGACTGAAAAAGGTACAGCATGAATAACGAAGACCTGAGCCTAGGAAAAGGCCAGCGCCTGTTGCAGACAGAGCGGGCCCCAAAGTCAGTTGAGTTGCTCCGCGATCTTTTCATTAAAATTCTGGGAAATGCTAGCGAAGGGCACTTTCTGCTGCGCGAAAAAGGCCGGATTATCGCTGAAGTCGGCGACAAAAACTCAGTGCTCAGGGCCGAAGCCGACGTGGTCGACACCCGAGTGTATGCCCGCGCGCTGCTAGGCGGCGACACAGCCGCCGGTGAAGCCTACGTAGACGGTTGGTGGACCTCACCCGACATCACTCAGGTGACGCGCTTTTTCGCTCGCAATCTGAGCATGATGGATTACTGGGGCAGCCGCCTTGGATGGCTGTTCAAGCCGCTCGCCATGGTGCGGCTGCTCAGTCGCGCCAACTCCCGCAACCAGGCTAAGAAAAACATATTGGCTCACTACGACCTTGGCAATGACATGTATCAGCGCTTTTTAGACCCGCGCATGCAGTACTCCTCAGCCGTATTCAACAGCCCAGAAGAGTCTCTGGCGGATGCCCANACCAACAAGTTAAAGCGTATNTGCGAACANCTTCGGCTTGGCGAGAATGACCACCTGCTGGAAGTNGGCACCGGCTGGGGCGGGCTTGCCCTNTTTGCCGCCNCNCATTATGGCTGCAGGGTCACAACAACNACGATTTCTGACGAGCAGCTGAACTTCGCCAAAGCTCAGGTGCAGGCTGCCGGACTCGAGTCGAAAATTACAATTCTGGATCAGGACTATCGGTTACTCCAAGGGCAGTACAATAAAATTGTGTCGGTGGAAATGATCGAGGCTGTCGGCAAACGCTACCTCAGCGGTTTCTTTGAAAAACTGAACAGCCTGTTAAAGCCTAGCGGGCTGATGATGCTTCAGGCGATTACCATTGCCGATCAGCGATACGCCGAATACAGCCGAAGCGAAGATTTCATTCAAAAGCATGTTTTCCCCGGTGGGTTCCTACCGTCCATGAAATTAATGTCTCAGATCATGGCAGATAAAACAGACCTGATCGTCAGAGACGTGCTCGACATCGGTCAAGATTATGCTTTAACGCTTTCCCGCTGGCGCGAGCGGTTTCTGGACAGCAAATCTGATCTTCTAGCCAGAGGCTACGACGACAAGTTCTGCAATCTTTGGCTGTACTATCTGGGCTACTGCGAGGGCGGATTTCTGGAGCGCCGTATCAGCGCTGTCCAAGTACTGGCCAGTAAAGCACCACATCTATAAACAGTTGGGCTCGAACTTATCAGCGGTCAACGCCGTGTCAAAACTTCTGCTGTCGAAACCTTTCAACGTCGTGGCTTTCAACCTGACCTGGCTGGGCTGTGTGGTAGGACGTGAGCAATACTGGTGGGCCTTCGCCCCTGTTATGGCGGGATATCTTGCCTTGCTGGTGCGGTGCCGGATATTCCGCGTTAGCAGATTCCTGATGCTCTTCGGGCTTGGTGTCGGTATTGATAGTCTGCTCACTGTCTTTGGCGTTTTTCAATTTGGCCCTACCATTTTTTTTATCCCGCTCTGGCTCGTGCTGCTNTGGGCTGCCTTTACAACTACGCTGTTTCTCTCGCTCGAAATCGTAGGCCGTAGCAAATGGATTGCGGCAATTTGTGGTGCACTGGCTTTCCCATTCAACTATGCCGTTGGTGAACGTTTGGGCGCTGTTTCTTTTGCCACGACAGACAGTCTCACGCTTGCTACGCTATCTGCGATTTGGGCAGTTGTGCTCCCCGCGATGTTTTGGCTCGCTGAGAATAAAATCAGGCAGACGGATGAACTGGCCTAAGCGCTCGCTGTGGCTTTCCATTACGATCTCACTGTGTTTTACCGCGGCTCTCCCTGCGCGTGCAAATTTACCTGGCAGTCTGACAGAGATCGGCGCGGCAAGACTCAAAGTCTTTTTCTGGACAATCTACGAGTGTTATCTGTACAGCGCAGACGGCATCTACCGGGGTGTAGAACCCAATTTGACCCTTAGAATTGATTATCGCAGGCGTATCGGAAGAGAGGACCTCGTGGACCGTACCCGTTCGGAATGGCAAAAGCAGGGACTTTATTCAGAGGCCACTGAACCCTGGTTGGACGAGCTCACTGACATGTGGCCCGACGTAGAAAATGGCGACCAGCTCCTGATGCAGGTTACTGAGCAGCTTGCAAGCCGGTTCGTCTTCAATGGACAGGTGGTAGGCAGCATTTCTGATCCAGCATTCACCGAGTGCTTTCTGGCTATCTGGTTAAGCGAAAAAAGCAGCTATCCTGAACAGCGCGTGCAGCTCCTTGGGATTGGAAAGTTCGGATCCTGATTCCGCTCATCCTTCCCATCAAACCCTTCAGCGATGCCCCTTTCCAGGACACGAAGCGGGCCAGACTACCTGCGACCAGCGCCAAAATCATTACCTCAGCTCATTAGATTTTTTACGTCACTGATTTTTTGGGTAGAATGCAATAAAACGAGAAAAAGGAGTGCCAGCCATGACCAAGCCTCTTAACCTGAAACTGCTCATCCTGCTCTGCGCAAACACCCTGCTTCTATCGTGCAGTGAGCCTCAAAGCCAATCCACAACATTGGTGACGGCCGAACAAGCGCTAACAAGCCAGGAACCCTCGGACCAATCCGCGAACACGTTCCAACGCGCCGGCCAGGGCGCGCGTGACGGCGAGTGGCAGGCATTCGGTGGTGACGAGGGTAGCACCAAATATACGGCACTTGATGGTATCAATATCGACAACGTGGCAGATCTTGAAGTCGTATGGCGCCGGCCTGCGCTGGATCAACATTATCTCGACATCAATCCAAACCAGCGCTACACCACAAACTGGAATGCAGCGCCGCTCGTCATCAACGGGGTGGGCTATGTCACTAATGGTGTTGGCCTGGTAGAAGCCTTTCATCCAGGTACCGGTGAAACGCTCTGGGTGCAGGAACCACCGGGCGGCGCAGAGGGTCTGCCAGGGGCCTCAACACGTGGTGCTGCGTACTGGAGTGAAGGAGATGAACAGCGTCTATTCGTGCAGCGTGGTACGTTTCTGTATGCCTTGAATCCCGAAGATGGCACGACATTTAACGATTTTGGCGTTGATGGTCGCGTCGACCTGCAGCTTTTCCCGGTTGAATTTGAGCGATTCCGCTGGGGCGGCGTTCCCATGGTGGTCAGGGATGTCGTGGTAATCGGGCAAGCGATGTCGGACACGTTTCCGAACAAGGAAGCATTCAGAGGCGATGTTCATGCATTTGATGTCAGAACCGGCGCCCTCAGATGGACCTACCATACCATCCCGCAAGAAGGAGAATTCGGCACTGATACCTGGCAAGATCGCTCGTGGTCCTACACAGGCCACGCACCGGTATGGGCCCTGTTCAGCGCTGACGAAGAACTGGGGCTGGTCTATATGCCTATCTCTTCAGCAACAAACGACATGTATGGCGGACACCGAATTGGCGACAACCTGTTCAGTCAAAGCCTCGTTGCCGTAAACGCCGAAACTGGGGAGCGCGTTTGGCACTACCAGACCGTGCATCACGGTCTATGGGACTACGACCCGCCGGCGGCCCCGATTTTGATGGACATTAACGTCGAAGGGCGGGAGATCAAGGCAGTAGCTCAGTTGACGAAACAGGCTTTCGTCTTTGTCTTTGACCGCGAAACCGGAGANCCGGTCTGGGATATTGAGGAGCGCCCGGTACCCCAGTCCGACGTACCCGGAGAGGTAACAGCGGCAACCCAACCCTTTCCCACCAAGCCTGCGCCGTTCGACCGGCAGGGCTCTACCGAGGAAAACCTGGTCGACTTTACACCGGAGCTTCGCGCACAGGCGCTGGACATCGCGAGTCATTACGTCACCGGGCCTTTATTCACGCCGCCATCGATTGCGTCCGAAAATGGGACTCAGGGAACGATACAGCTGCCGGGTTCGCAGGGCGGGGCAGACGTTCAGGGAGCCGCTTTCGACCCTGAGACCGGCATGCTCTATATTCCTTCCATCACCTCCCCCTTCGTCGCAGATTTGCTGCCGGGTGACTCTGAAGTGACGAACTTATCGTACACCAAGGGTTCCAGACGCTGGTTAGCTGGCCCACAAGGGCTACCCTTATTCAAACCTCCTTATGGAAGAATNACTGCGATCAATATGAATACCGGTGAACACGAGTGGATGGTGCCCAACGGCTGGGGCCCGGTGGACAATCCGGCCATTGCGCATCTGGATTTGGGAAAGCTGGGTGTACCCGGGCGCCCTTCCCCATTATTGACAAAAAGCCTTCTTTTCATCGGCGAAGGGATGACCAATCAGCGCCGAGGTGGCCGTATCCCACCGGACATGCCCATTGAAATTGCCACTAACAGTGGTGGCCCCTGGTTCCGCGCCTATGACAAGACCAGTGGCGCCGTGGTGTGGGAAATCGAAATGGAAGCGGGCACCACAAATCCGCCGGTCAGCTATGTATACAACAGCAGGCAGTATCTGCTTGTCGCCATCGGGGATTCCCGCCATACGCCGGAAATGGTGGCCTTTGCTTTACCTGAGTGACGTCAACCTGCAGCACTATTTTACGCAGTCATAGAGAAACGCGGGCGGCATGTTGCGGAAGGTAAAGCGCAGCTTGACGTCACTGAACAAAGGCTTCATGTCTCCGTAATTGGCCAGCGAGTATTGATACTGAAGAAACCGGCCGCCGCTCCGCAGATTGTCTCCGACACTGGCGAGAATCCGGCTGACCGTATCATCATCAATTAGGGTCAACGGTAAACTGGAGATGACATGATTTACTTCACCGATCTGTAATTGATCCAGAATACTGCGAATTGAAGACGCACAGGCGTTATGAACGTGAAGGCGACTGTCTTCAATTCTGCGCAGCTGATCTGCAAATTCATGGTTCAGCTCCAAACAAATCAGCTGACTTCGCGGGTGCATTCGACGCAGCAACGCGTTAGTTACGCATCCGTTACCCGGTCCCAATTCGACAATACAGCGTGATGTTTCAAAATCAATGGGTTTTAGAAGAGCTCTGATTAAAGCCTGGGAGCTGGGCGCAATAGTGCCTGTTGTCCTTATATTTCGGATCAGTTTAATCGAGTCCCTTAGCTGAAATTTCGCTGTCATATTCGTAACCAATCACCAAACTCTGAGCCAAAATACACATAGATGGTAACGAGCGGGATCTCACCTATCACCAATGGTCCAACTACTTTCCGGAAAGGGAGCCTCACCATGCCAGCTACGTAGCAAATCAGGTCTGTAGGTACCANAGGAAAAAACGACCAGCCGGCAATTATCCAGAAATAGCGGTTTCCACGCATGGTATCTTCTAACCGAGCGATTTTCGTCGGAAACCTCTCTTCCAGCAGTCGATCATAACCACCGAAAGCTGGAAAACTGTATATCAGGAAGGCGCCCATCACAATACCCGCCATGGAGATAGCAAAAACAAGCATTAACAAATCGGGGAAAGTAATGGCGCCCGCCAGAACAAACGGAGTGACAGGGATCATCAGCAGCGAACGGGTTATGCACATCAGAAGGTAAACCAGTAGCGCGCCGGATCCCAAGCTACCCAGATATGCAGAGATTGAATCTCTGGTGAGCCAGTCCGGAAACAAAAGCAGAAGGCCGATAGCCAAAGCGACCAAAAAGAGCCAGATCGAATTGATATGTCTGTATAAGTAAGCGAGCAATGAGACTTCCTGAGTTAATTTCAATGGCAGGCATTCGCGACGTTGGTTCCAGCGGTGATTCAGGACTGGTCTGAATCGACTGGAACACTCACAGCGTTTTATTCAGCGGGTAAGCTCTTTATAGATAATCGGGAGCAGGTCTACCTGCGGTCCATGACGGCACCCCGCCCCAACGCAGATCTAGATCCTCAGTTGGATTTGCTGCAAGCATCTGCTCTATCGACGCTTCACGGTCGACAAAACCTTGCGCCCGATCGCGCAGTGTGAAGAGTAAATTCTCATAATCAATNATGCCCTGANGATCGCTGGGCTCTTGCCCNTGGCCGGGNATCACCTTGGTCCCCGGNCCCGCCATGCCAATAGCCAATAGCCAAGCTNATCGCCTCGATCATGCCGAGGAAACTGCCTCCATTGTNGTGGTCGATAATCGGATACATNGTAGTCCGAAATACGTCGCNAAGATGCNNAACATCTGACCCCGTGAAGTAAACAAAACTGTCTCCCCCGGTGTGAGCAGGAGGGGCATGGAATACCTGAACCTCCTCTCCGTTGAGATGAAAGCTGATCGCGTCAGTGTAGGTAAGCACCGGCCGTGACCTNGGGTCTGGCATCGGATAAAACGTCACCCCGCGGCGAGGGATACGGAGTTCCTTGAGCATCTGAACACGCACCAGATCATGGGCGACGATAGTGGCGACGTAGTCCGCGAGCAGGCTGTTGCCACCAATATGGTCAGGATGAATGTGCGTATTGACGAGAAATTTAATGTCTTCGTCTATCAGAGCGGCAACTTCTTCGAGCAATTGCGGCACACCAGGTTGGAAATGGGATTCCACCAACAGCACACCGTCGTCGCCCATCATGACTCCCACATTGCCATTGGTGTTAGCAGGCTCAAGNATGTACAACTGGCCTTGAACCNGGTGCGGCGCAAANGTCCATTGCTGCGCAANAGACAATTGGCAAGTCAGCGCNGCACACAGCAGGGTCACTCTCATTNNGTTCCAGTTTGTTTTCTTCATAANCTCTCNTTTTTCACCCAGCGTTNAGAGCACAATGCGGCGCATAGACAAAGTACCGGATTGGCTAGAGCGCAGCTCAGACAAAAGGCACNCNGCCNACTGACAGGCTNTGTCCGACAACAGCAGGGACTCTATCACCGCCGCCGCTCGGTTCCAAGCAAGGGACAGCTGGGATAAACTTCGTCCATGCTGCAGCATGAATTCATCACCAACGCCAAGGCTCATCCGGACAAGNTTGCCATCGTCGACAAGACGACAGGCAATGAACTGAGCTATGGTCGTGCCTTNCTGGCTTCACTGATNCTCTCCCGCCGCTTCAGAAAGCTGGAGCGAGGCCGGATCGGAATCATGCTGCCGACCGGCTCAGGANCGGCCCTCGCTGTAGTGGGATCGCTGATGGCCGGACTCACTCCCGTGATGATCAATTACTCCACGGGCGCAAACAAGAACTGTCATTATGCGCAAGGCAAATGTGATTTCAAAACGATTATCACGGCCAGGGCGCTGCTGGAACGAGTGGGCTGCGCTGAGTTGCCCGAGATGGTTTTCATTGAAGATATTCTAGCNAGCCTCGGGAGCTTAGAGAAAGCGCTGGCACTCGTTAAATCCAAATTGCCGGCTGGCCTGATCAAAAAACTCTGTGGCAAAAACGATCTGAATTCACCTGCGGTAATTCTGTTCACCAGTGGCAGTGAGAAAGATCCGAAAGTTGTACAGCTTACGCAACAAAATCTGCTGTCTAACATCAACTCATTTTCCGACATGATGGATGTCCGCAGCATGGACAATCTGCTGGCAGTGTTGCCCTTTTTCCACGTCTTCGGCCTGACCATCAATCTCTGGACGCCTCTGTGCCTGGGTATGACTTCTATTTCTTATGCCAATCCACTCGATTTCAAAACTATNGNCCAGATAGTCAAAGAGCATAAGCCACAACTTCTGGTAGGCACGCCCCTGTTTCTCGAGGGCTATGCAAGGCAGTCTGCACCGGGCGATTTTGCCAGCGTCGAACTGATGGTCACCGGAGCAGATAAATGCCCCGAGAGTCTCAGAAAACTGTATCGCGAGAAGCACGACATCGAAATCTTCGAAGGATATGGCACGACAGAGACTTCACCGGTCATTTCCGTCAACCCAAGAGATAACAACCGCCCCGGCAGTATCGGTATTCCCATCCCCGGCACAGTGGTGAAGATTGAAGCGATCGAAACTGGTGACGCCTGTGAGACCGGCGAAATCGGCAAGATTCTTGTCAAAGGCGACGGGGTCATGTCGGGATATCTGAATGACATGGAGGAATCCCATCTGCGGCTCAAGTCGGGCTGGTATGACACCGGAGATTTAGGCTGTATCGACGAAGAAGGTTATATCTGGCATAANGGCCGATTGAAACGCTTCGTTAAAATTGGCGGAGAGATGATTTCACTGGTCATGGTAGAGGAAGCGCTGGCCAGCCTACTCTCTGACAGCATCGAATGCTGCGCGGTNGAACTGCCGGATGCGAAACGCGGGTCGCGGATCGTTGGCGTCACGAACCAAGCAATTGACGAAAAGGAAATCGGCAAGCAGCTCTCCGAAGATTTGCCTAATCTGGCANTGCCAAAAAAATACGTCGTCGTCGGGGAGTTCCCCTACATGGGAAGCGGCAAAACCGATTTTCGCACTCTTACCAGGATGGTGCGGGAGATGGAAAGCTCATCATGAGTTCAGGCTTTCCTGCTGGTTGCCTTGAAAGCACCGCGGCAATGAAGCTGATGGCCTCAACAAATCTGGTCAGGAGATCAAATGGCAGGCAACAAGCCTGTCTTCGTNCCTGAGGGGAATCAGCTCCGGGGTCTTTTCCCGACACACGTCCAGAACTTTCGGGCATCGATTTGCAAAACGGCAGCCAGATGGCACATTGACCGGAGACGGAATTTCACCCTGAATCGACGTCGACACTCTGCCTTTTTCAAGATTCGGGTCCGGCTCTGGGTTTGAGCCGATGAGGACCTCAGTGTAAGGGTGCTTCGGATTGAAGTACACCTCGTCAGCCTTACCAAGCTCTACCAGTGAACCGAGATACATGACCGCCATTCGATCACTAACGTAGCGCACCATGGAGAGATCATGGGCGATAAAAAGCAGAGTAAGCCCCATGGTTTCCTGGAGTTCACCAAGCAGATTAATCACCTGCGCCTGCACAGANACATCTAGCGCCGAAATAGGCTCGTCACAGACCACAAATTCCGGCTCCAGAATAAGTGCTCGGGCAATGCCGATCCGCTGCCGCTGACCACCAGAGAATTCATGCGGATATCGAGCCATNTGGTCTGCNTGCAGCCCCACTTTCTCTAGCCAGTCAACGACCTGCTCTTTCACATCAGACGCACTTAAACTGAAGCGCAAACGCAGCCCTTCGCCAATAATCTCTCCTACCGTCATCCGCGGATTCAGTGATGAATAGGGATCTTGAAAAATCATCTGCATCTTGGTGGCCAGCTTTTGAAAGTCTGCCGGCCGGTATTTTTGTGGCAGAGCCTCACCCCGAAAGATCACCTCGCCGTCAGTCTTGTCATGCAGACCCAACAGGGTTTTACCGAATGTTGATTTACCGGAGCCGCTCTCGCCCACCAGCCCCACAATTTCACTCTCGCCGATCACAAGAGAGACCTTGTCGACAGCGTGAACAAGCTGATTCCCGCCCAGATCGAAAAACCGGGTCAGCTTTCTGGCTTCAATCAAATCACCCATCAGCGAGCATCCTTGAAGAAAAGAGTTTCCGGCTTACTTCCTGATTCGGCATGATGCANCCAGCAGCTGGCAGAATGATGTCCATACAGAGTATTACTCTGTGGTTGGCGTTCACTGCAAATCTGCATCGCATAGGGGCATCGAGGACAGTAACCGCAGCCCGCGGGTGGCGCGAAAAGGTCNGGTGGGCTNCCATCAATGGGCTTCAACACTTGTTGCCTGGCCGGATCGTTCGTTGGCATTGCCTCTTTCANACCCACAGTGTANGGATGGGCTGAACGATAAAACACGTCATCTGCGCTGCCGCATTCCACGACTTTGCCGGCGTACATGACCGCCACCTCATCCGCCATTCGCGCCACCACACCCAGATCATGAGTAATCAGAATGATTGCCATGCCAGTTTCTATTTGTAGTTCCTGCATCAAGTCGAGGATTTGCGCCTGTATCGTCACATCCAGAGCAGTCGTTGGTTCATCAGCAATCAGAATCGAAGGNTTACAGCTCAGCACCATGGCGATCATGGCGCGCTGCAACATGCCACCTGAAAATTCAAACGGATATTGCCGCGCGCGTTTTGCTGCTTCAGGAATCTTATTCAGTTCGAGCAGCCGGATGGCTTCAGCGAATGCGTCGCGGGCGGAGTAGCCGCGATGAACCTGTAAAGGTTCCGCGATCTGATCTCCGATTGTCATGGTTGGGTTCAATGACGTCATTGGATCCTGGAAAATCATACCGATCTCCGCGCCCCGAATCTGTTTNCCTCCAACCGTGCTTCGACCCAGAATTTCATGGCCTCGCAAGCGTGCTGAACCGGCCGNAATNCGGCCTGGTGGCGTCGGGATAAGACCCATGATGCTCTGCACAGTGACAGATTTGCCGCAGCCTGACTCGCCAACGATGGCGAGCGTTTGCCGTTGATCCACTGTAAAGCCCACCCCGCGGACCGCCTGCACAGTCCCTCCATAGGTATCAAATTCAACCTGCAGATTTTCTACCGTTAACAAAGGAGTTCCNGAATCGACGTTTTCTTTACCNGCCGTCACTCAACATTCCTCATGCGCGCATCGAGCGCATCACGCAAACCGTCGCCCAGAAGGTTGAAAGCAAGCACCGTAAAACTGATAAACAGTGCAGGAAAGAACAGCTCATGCGGCGTCGTCAGCATGGTCTTNATGCCTTCATTAGACATAGAACCCCAGGACGGTGTCGGTGGCGCAACACCCATACCAATAAAGGAAAGGAACGCTTCCGTGAAAATAGCGCTGGGAATTGCAAAGGTCACCGTGACGAGAACCACACCGAGCGTGTTCGGAATCATGTGACGCATGATCAAATAGGGCGTGCTGGCTCCGAGAAGCTGGGAGGCTCTGATGTAGCCCTGTTCCCTGATTTGCAGGATCTGCCCTCGGACCAGCCGAGCGGTTGCGGGCCACAGCAGGACAACCAGCGCAACCAGCATGGGGAAAACACCACTTTCACCCGGGCCAATTCCAAAAGCAATTTTGAACAGAATCATGAACAGTAAAAAGGGCAGCGCCACGACAAAGTCCGCGAATCTCATCATCATCTGATCTACGCGTCCGCCCATAAAACCTGCGGCAGATCCGTAAACAACACCAAACAGCACGAACAGAAATGGCGCACCAATCCCGATAAAGAGCGATATGCGGGCACCGGCCATCAAGCGCGCCAGTAAATCTCTGCCAAGATAGTCCGTGCCAAGCGGATGCCAGGCCAGAGCAATCCCGTCTCCAATCTGGACAGAATCTGACTCATCGATGAGCCCACGTTCCAGCGCTTCGGCAAGGGTAGTAACGCGATCAATTTCCACCGAAATGGACTGATACCGATCCGTAGTCAACCCGCGCTCATCCAGAGCCACAATGACGTAGTAGAAACGGCCGGGCTGAAGATCCAGACGATCTTCAAAATACAGCGTGTCATTGTTCAGAAACTCCGCCATCGGTATGCCATAGGACAGCTCAGGCCCGATCGGAAACAGATTGCGATACACCCGATGACCGCTGGCGCCGTCAAGAGCATCCCACTGCAGACGCACTGCCTGGCTCGTGGCTCTTTCTGCCAGCCGCAAGCCTGTCCCGGTAAGGCCGGGCGTACCAAACCAGGGTTCATACTCTGAAACAAGAATAGCCGTTCGGTCTGTACCCGGAGGTTGACTGATTTGATCAATGTCCTGCATTGCCGGGTCAATCGGCCAGACCACTGGGCCGAAAACCGTGAACACCATCAGCCCGATAACAATATAGAGTGAAGCCAGTGCCCTTTTGTTGGCCCGCAAGCGGTTCCAGGCATCCTGCCAGTACGACAGTGAAGGTCGGGCAATTACCTGTCTTTGCTGTTGATCTGAAAGAGGAGCAAAACTGGAGGAGGTAAGATCGCTCATGAATCCAGCCTCACTCTGGGATCAATGAAGCCATAAACCACGTCGACCAGAATCACCATGAATACCAGAAAGGCGCCATAAAAGACCGTCGTCCCCATGATCACGGTGTAATCCAGCTGCTGAACTGCTTCAACGAAGTAGCGACCGAGGCCAGGAATGGCAAATACCAGCTCTACCACAAANCCCCCNGTGGTGATTGCAGCAATGGCTGGCCCCAGTACCGTCACAACNGGCAGAATGGCATTACGTAGCTGATGCCGGGTGAAAATTCTGGTCGGGGGGACGCCTTTAGATTTGGCGGTGCGAACGTAATCCGAGCTGGTCACCTCCAACATGGAAGAGCGCATCAGCCGGGTNAGATAGGCCATGGTGCTNAGGCCNAGGACCAGCGCGGGCACCAGCATGTGCATGACCGTGCCCCACCCTGCGACCGGCAACACAGTAAAACCCATCAGAGTATTNAAGCTGACCAGACTGAGCTGACTCAAGGCAGCTACGACAAAACTCGGCACAGAAATTCCGAGTATCACCAGAAACATTATGAGATAGTCTGGAAACCGATTCCGATACAGCGCAGTGAGCGCGCCAAACAGAACTCCNCCAGTGGCGGCAAACACCACGGCGAGAACGCCCAGAATCGCTGAAACCGGAAAGTGTTCACGAATAATGTCGTTGACCTCCCGATTCTCCTGCACGAAGGATATGCCGAAATCTCCGCGGGAGAGATTACGCAGAAAAATCAGATATTGCGTAGTTATCGGCTGATCAAGTCCGTATTTCGCCTCAAGGTTGGCGCGTGTGGTTTCAGTCATCACCCGNTCATTTGNAAGCGGGTCACCTGGCACGTTATGCATGGCGAAAAATGTCGCCGTGGCAATAAACCAGACGGTTATAATTCCCTGGAGGAAGCGTTTCAGAATATAAAGCCACATANTTCAGCGGGACCGGCTGTTAGGATTGAAAGNCTTAGTCGGAAGATTTNTCGATATACGCATAGTTATAATCAACTTCGGGACCCACCGAACGCCGCCTGAAATCTTTCAGACGGGGATCAACCACAAAAGAAAAGCCCCGTTCATACATAGGTAGGATCACCACATCCTCATAAAGCAGATGTTGAATGTCTCCGAATGCATCCATACGCTTTCGAGGGTCGAGCTCTGACTGGGCAATCCGGATCAGAGCATCCATTTTCTGGCTGCTGTAGCGTCCGCGATTCTGCAAATTCCAAGAGGAAAACAGGTCACCATAAGTTAAGACGTCGTTGTAATCGGGACCCCAACCAGATAGCACGACATCGAAATCTCCCTGNCTCATCTTCTCCANCCGTTGCTTAAAAATCTGCACATCAATNCGGAACTCCAATCCCAGGTGCTTGCGGAACAGCTGTTGATAATACTCGGCAGAAAGTAGCCCAATCGGGGTATCACCGGCCAGCATCATCAACGGCGGAAATTCCTCAATGCCGAGCTCCTGCCGCGCCAGCTCCAGATGTTCGCGTGCTTTTTCGACATTCATCTGATGCTGTACCGGTGGATATTCTTTTTGGAATGACTCAGAAACGCCCGACAGCCAGGCAGGGAACAAGCTGACCCCGGGCAGATAGCTGGGCTCTTTCAAAACCTTATAGACCAGCTCATTGGGATCTTGCGACAGCTGAATAGCCCGGCGAAAGTTTTTATTACGGGTGATGCGATCATCTCGATGATTGAATTCCAGGTAAAACACAGAGCCATCCATGGAACGGTCAATCTGCCAGCGCTGTTCCATAGCAGTTGGCAGCATCGGCGACAGCAGATGAGTATCGACGATCTGCCCATCCTTGAATAGGTTCAGCTTCGCATTGATGTCCTGAGTAATATAGGCGGTGTGAATTTCATCGAGAAAGCCTTTGTTTTCACGATTCCAGTACTTGTCATTTTTTACCCAGCGCATGGTTGAACCATGCACCCAATCGGTCAGGACATAGGCGCCGTTGTACAGCAACATATCTGCATCGGCTCCATAACGACCGTTGGTGCTGTTATAGAAGTCTTCACGCACCGGGAAATAAGTCAGATAGGCCACCAGCTTGTCGAAGTAAGGGGTGGGACGCTCGAAATCTACCTCCAGTATCCGGTCGCTGACCGCACGGACACCCAGCATGGCAACCGGCAGTTCTCCCCGGTTTATCGCCTCAGCGTTNTTAACAGGATAAAGAATGAACGCATACTGTGAAGCGGTTTCCGGATCCAGAGCACGCTTCCAGGAAAANACAAAGTCCCGAGCCGTTACCTGCACACCNTCACTCCACAGCGCGTCTTCGCGTAACCAGAACGTTGCACCATCTTCACGAATCTCATAGCGCTCAGCGACACCCGGCACCAACTGAGCGTCTATGTCATACCCCAGTAAACCTTCCATGACATGGGCAAGAACCACATTGCTGGACGCGTCAGTGGCCCGATTGGCATCCAGCTGCGGTGGCTCCTCTCTGAGCGCAATGGTGATGGCGTTGTTCTCGTAATCGATGGCGTTGCCAGAGATCGTGCTGCCGGCCTCGCCGGCCACAACAGACAACAGATAGATCACCAGGGCCAGNCCGGCCACGGCGTAAGCAGCGAACTTGGCGAGTTGTCCACCCGCTGAACGAACGAACCCATCGTCTCCGGACACAGGATTTAAAGTGGACTCTGACATGCGCTACCTCCGCGCCCGAGAATACCCCAGCGCCTTGACGCTCACAAGCACCCTGCAGTGCGCCAGAGCCCGCTGTGACAAAGGCCCTCAACTCGCCGAGGAAGGCGCTGTAGGGGCAATACAGCGAGGGCAAGCACCTTGCGCTTGGCGGCCGTCATTCCACCAATCAGAGACAGTGGCCTGGAGAAAAAGGCGCTTTAGAGGACGCTCCCGATAACCCCGACCAGACCACCACCGATCAGAAAGGCGATGGCCAGAAAGCCCGGCAAAAATCCGCGCCCACGCTTGGCCGGGTCTGAAAGATAGGCCTGCAGGTAGATAACCCTGGAGACCGGAAACACGAGACCGACCNNAGCAGCGATCACAGGNTTTCCGTAGACTCCGTAAATCACAATGGCAGGCAGAAAGATTAACAGTTGCTCAGATGTGTTCATGTGCACACGATAATACCGCTCGAACATGGGATCTCCGGAAACAGCTGGCGCAGGACAGTTGTATTTCGCTCGGGCACTTCCGACGAGAATACCGAAAACAATATATTCAATCAGCGTAATAAGGATAACCAGCGCAACGTATTCCATAGACCTTTCTCTCAGTTTTTATATGCAATGACCAACGACTCGAACGCCGCTGCAGTTGACCCACCTGGTTTACAGAATACGGTATCCAGCCGGGCAGCGAGCCCTGAGGAGGGTAATTTGTGCAGCCTTGAAGAGTCAACTGTGGACAACTCATCGCAGAAAGGGCTTTACCAAGATCGCCCAGAACCCAGGCTAAGTGCGGCCGGCTCGAGATGTTGCCGGCCTGAGTGGCAAATCAGAGCACGTACTGCATACCAACTTGAAATCTGCTGCGGTAGACTTGCTGCATCGGNCCAAACTGCCACCACCGCGTAACCATGGAATACCTTATGGCCGCAAAGCAACAATCCGAATTCAATTTTGAAGAAGCGCTGGNAGAATTAGAGCGANTGGTCAGCGCAATGGAAGAGGNNGAACTCAGCCTCGAGGATTCCATGAAGGCTTTTGAAAAAGGCATCAAACTTACCCGCGAATGCCAGACAGCGCTGCAGAAAGCGGAACAAAAGGTCCAGATTCTGCTGAATGAGAGTGGCGAAACCAAAGCTTTTGACGTCAAAGACGAAGGCTGAGGCANATTCCATGTACTCGCCGCCCCAACTGCCAGGTTTCTTTGAGAGCTGCCAGCGCCGCATTGAAGCNGTGCTATCTATTGAAATCAAGCAGTGCGATGCGAGCCACTCGCTCCGGGAAGCCATGGCCTACGCCTGCCTTGATGGCGGCAAACGGATACGTCCGGTTCTTGTCTATGGCGCCAACCGGGCGCTGGGCGGCAACATCGCTGATGCTGATCCGGCCGCCGCCGCTGTGGAACTCGTGCATAGCTACTCGCTGGTACACGACGATCTGCCTGCCATGGATGATGACGACCTGCGTCGGGGCAAAGCCAGTGTCCACAAAGCATTTAATGAAGCGATTGCCGTTCTTGCCGGTGACGCCTTACAGTGCCTGGCGTTTGCCGTGCTGGCAGGGACTTGCCGTTCTCAAACGGCGGGCACTCGACTCAAGCAGATTCAGGTTCTTGCCGCGGCGGTGGGACCCAATGGCATGGTCGGGGGGCAATGCCTCGACTGTTGCGCCACGGGCAGCGAGACATCCTTGCAGGCTCTTGAAGCACTGCACCGACTGAAAACCGGAGCACTTATCCGCGCCAGCATCCTGCTTGGCGCCCATTCTGCTGATGGTGTCACCGACCAACAGCTAGCCGACTTCCAGACCTATGCCGATTGCATAGGTCTGGCCTTTCAGATTCAGGATGACATTCTTGATGTGACCGCAGGCACAGCATCCTTGGGCAAGCCCCAAGGATCAGATCAGCACAATGACAAAACCACCTATGTATCACTGCTGGGCCTGGAGCAGGCTGAAAGCAAAGCATTCGAACTGACAGGGCAGGCAATCTCTGCACTTACCCACTTCGGTTCAGAGGCTGATCTGCTGAGGGAGCTCGCGACATTTATCACCAGCAGAACCAGCTGATTGACCTTGCTGACCCGCTTTATTAAGTTACGCGTCTCAGGGACTTTCGCGTAATTGGTTGAAAACTACCCTCGCTCACGATCAAATAGCCAGATGCTGACAGAAATACCGACATCAAGGCCAAAAACACCACTGCTGGATACCATTGGCAGCCCGGCAGATCTGAAAAAACTGGCGCGCTCCCAACTAAAAGAACTCGCACACGAATTGCGCCTGTTCCTGCTTTACTCAGTAGGCCAGACAGGAGGGCACTTCGGCGCAGGACTGGGCGTTGTGGAACTCACCATCGCTATGCATTACGTATTCGATACGCCCGAAGACCGGGTGGTCTGGGATGTGGGGCATCAGGCCTACCCCCACAAGATTCTCACAGGGCGTCGCGAGCGGATGCTGACCATGCGCCAGGCCGGCGGCCTAGCCGCCTTTCCCAGCCGAGGCGAAAGTGAATTCGACACCTTCGGGGTCGGTCACTCCAGCACCTCAATCAGCGCAGCCTTGGGCATGCTGGTCGCTAGTCGCCTGCAAAACAGGGAGCAGCACAATATTGCGGTCATTGGTGACGGCGCGATGACCGCGGGAATGGCATTTGAGGCACTTAATCATGCCGGTCACATCGATGACAACGTTCTGGTTGTCCTTAACGACAATAACATGTCCATTTCGAAAAACGTCGGCGGCCTGTCCAGCTACTTTGCGCGCATGTGGGCGAGTAAGCCCTACAACTTCATTCGCAAGGGCAGCAAGCGGGTGCTTTCAAAAGTTCCTCCTGCACTGAAAGCTGCTCATCGGGCCGAGGAATATCTCAAAGGCATGGTGTCTCCAGGGACCCTGTTTGAAGAAATTGGTTTCAATTACATTGGCTTAATAGATGGGCACGATGTCAACCGCTTAGTTGAAATCCTGGAAAACATGAAAACCCTGCGTGGACCTAAGTTGCTGCACATCATCACCCAGAAGGGCAAAGGCTATAGCGAGTCGGAAAATGACCCTTTCGGAATGCATGCCCTGAGTAAGGTTGATGCCTCAGCCGATGCCCAGTTTGTCTCAACAGACAAGGATAAGCCTGCAAAAAAGACACATACCTACTCTCAGGTATTCGGAGACTGGTTGTGTGCCGTTGCCAGCGAAGACCCGCAACTGATTGCCATTACCCCGGCCATGGGCGAAGGATCAGGCATGCAGAAGTTTGCCGAAGATTACCCCGATCGGTTCCACGATGTTGCCATAGCGGAACAACACGCGGTCACTTTTGCCGCGGGCCTGGCATGTGAAAAGTCTAAACCGGTAGTGGCCATATATTCCACTTTTCTGCAGCGAGCCTATGACCAGTTGATTCATGACGTGGCACTTCAGAACCTCGATGTGCTGTTCGCGATAGATCGGGCAGGCCTGGTGGGAGAAGACGGCCCAACCCATGCCGGCAGTTTTGATCTTAGCTACTTGCGGTGCATTCCTAACATGATCGTCATGACACCCAGCGATGAAGACGAGACTCATAAACTGCTCACCACGGGATATCTGCATGCGGGACCGGCTGCTGTACGCTACCCCAGAGGCAAGGGCCCGGGCGCCACTATCCAGCCCGGGCTTCACCCCGTTGAGATCGGACGCGCCGTTCTGCGGCGGGAAGGGCACGCAGTAGCGATTCTAGCTTTTGGCAGCATGGTTGCACCGGCAGCGGAAGCGGCGGCATCACTCAATGCAACGCTGGTCGATATGCGCTTTGTGAAACCTCTGGATGAAGACCTGATCGGAAATCTGGCGCGGAGCCATGACCTGATTGTCACCGTCGAAGAAAATACCATCATGGGCGGCGCCGGCTCCGCGGTTATCGAATTTCTGGCAGCACATAACCACTTTCTCCCCGTGCTCAATCTGGGGCTGCCTGACAAATTCCTAGAGCATGGAAAAGCACCCGAGATGCTCTCGGGCGCGGGCCTGGACAGCGCCGCTATCACGCTTGCTATCAAGCAAAAGTGCAAAGCCTGCAATTTATACTCTGAAGCGGTTTAAGCTTGACCGGGCTAAATTGACTGGTTCGGTTCACGCAGGATCGCCCGATGCCGCGGAGAACTGAGTCAGAGACTGGGCTGTCAGGACCGGTTCGCGCGTCTGTTCTAAGGATTAGCCGGAGCAGCCAATCTGAAACCCGCTGCCGCGCGTTTCAGGCTCTGACATCGAGTGTTACTGTACTGCCTGTCTGATGGGCATACAGCACAACAACTGGAGAAAATCATGTCGACTTCGGCCGAGCGCAATGCCCGTCACAAGCGCGCGATGCAGCGCAAGAAAGAACACATTGATGGCAAAATAGCCAAAGCGACGATCGATAAAGGGCTGATGGTCGTCTTAACCGGGAATGGCAAAGGCAAAAGCTCCTCTGCCTTTGGCATGCTGGCCCGAAGTATTGGTCACGGACTACGCAGTGGCGTTGTACAGTTTATCAAAGGCACCTGGGACTGCGGGGAACAGAAATTGTTTCAGCACCACCAGCTCGTTGACTTCTTCGTAATGGCCACCGGCTTCACCTGGGAAACACAAGACAGGGAGGCGGATATTGCTGCGGCAGAGTCGACCTGGCAGCATGCCGCTGCCCTGTTATCCGATCCTGACGTCAATGTCGTGATTCTGGACGAACTCACCTATATGCTCACCTATGGTTATCTCGATAAAGAAATGGTGTTGCAGGCAATCGAGTCTCGACCTCTCGCTCAACACGTGGTGGTAACGGGAAGAAACGCGTCGGCAGAATTGATTGAGATGGCCGATACCGTCAGCGAAGTCGGTGAAACCAAACACGCGTTCTATGACGGCGTTAAAGTGCAGCGAGGCATAGACTATTGAAGTTATCACTTACTTACTTNGCGCTAGCGGGAATACTNAGTCTCGGCGTACCGGNTTCCCAGCGGGCTGATGCGGCTGAGGCCTATGACGACGAAGGCAATCTTATCAGCCTGAAAGCGCCGGCCATGCGAATCATTAGCCTCGCGCCCTCTCTGACCGAAATCCTGTATTCTGCTGGAGCCGGTAACAAGATTGTTGGCGTCGTCGAATTCAGCGACTACCCGCCAGAAGCCAGAAGCTTGCCAGTCGTGGGACGCTATGACTCACTGGATCTGGAAACCCTGTTGGCGCTGCANCCTGACCTGGTTATCGCCTGGCAGTCCGGAAATCCTCGCGCCGCGATCAACCGACTCCGGGAGCTGGGGCTCACAATGTATGTCGCCGAGCCACAGGACCTGGACACAGTGGCATCTCATATCGATCGTATCGGTAAGCTCGCCGGCACTGGTGCTGTTGCTTCCGAGGCCAGCGCAAATTTTCGACGACAGCTTCNAGNTCTNAGGACACGGTACTCCCGGCGTGAACCAGTCAGAACATTNTACCAGGTCTGGAACCGACCTCTCATCACTGCAGGAGGGCAGGAGTTGATCAATGACATAATCAGNCTTTGCGGAGGAACCAACATTTTCAGAGAGCTGTCCAGGGTCGCACCAAAAGTGTCTGTGGAATCCGTGCTGTCCCGGGACCCGCAACTCATCATTGCCAGCGGGATGGATCAGGAGCGGCCCGAATGGTTGGATAGCTGGCGTGAATGGACAGANCTGTCAGCGGTCAGAGACGACAAACTTTTTTTTATCCCGCCGGATCTGATGCAGCGGCATACGCCGAGGGCGCTCGAGGGTGCACAGCGTCTTTGTGCGCAGATCGAGTCGGTGCGCGAGGCAGATTAGGACAAATCGTTCGTCTGACGGTAAGCGGCGCCATTATGAAAGATAAGGCTGGCGCTGAATTTGTCATCAGCCCATGTCAGTTTGATCCTGCTGAGGCAAGCAAAGGGGATGTGTAGCGGAAAACTTCGATTCAGAGGCATCCCAAGTACCGAGGGCAGAACGACTCGCATCACCCCNCCATGGGTGACCACCAGAACGTGGCTGGATTCTTGCCGNTCGCAGATGGCCTGCCAGGCAGCAAGAATCCGCGCTTTGAAAGACGTGAAATCTTCACCGTTGGGAGGTGCCAGCGCACTTATATCCTGTCGGAAAGCACGAAACTGATTGGCTGCCTCCCGGCGCCACTGACTCAGCGGCATACCATCCCAGTCTCCATAATCAATTTCCTGCCACTGTTCCTCNACGTGGCAGGTCGTCTGAGCCGCGCTCGCAGCACGCTCAGCGAACTCACGACATCGGAGCAGGGGCGAGCTTATCACTGNGTCCCAGTGCGGCGTACTTGCCGTTGCCGAAAAAGAGACATCCAGAGACGCTGCCCCTCTCATCTGTTGCCATCCAAACTCGGTCAGAACCGGATTTATCCTTCCTCGAAGAATATCCCCCCCCTCTGGTTCACCATGACGCAGAAGATCAACAATTAGTGAACGAGATTGGGACAAGAGAATTCCAGATGATGCTTGCTTGATTTGGCCAAGATTACTGACTTTTTTGATTAATAAACGAGCCACACCAGCCTTATCAGAGCGTGGCTAGGCGATAAGCACAAAGCCTACCTGCAGGCAGGCGGCCGCCAGTATACCTGCAATCGCATCATCGAGCATGATGCCAAAGCCACCGTGAACGTTTTCATCGGCCCACTTGATTGGCCACGGTTTCACGATATCCAGCAATCTAAACAACAAAAAGCCGAATAGCACCCCACTCAGGTTCGGCGGAACGGCCGTCAGCGTAATCCACACGCCCACGAACTCATCCCAGACGATTCCGCCATGGTCATGAACACCGAGCTGTTTGGAAGTCGATCCGCATATCCAGACACCTGCTACGAATCCCAGGAAGACGATTGCACAGTAAATAGTAAGCGGGAACTCTGCCAGTGGCAGATACAGCAGCGTCGCAACAGCAGAGCCAAGGGTCCCCGGGGCTTTGGGGGCAAATCCGCTGCCGAGCCCGAATGCGAGCCAGTGTGCCGGACTGGACTTGTCGAAACCTGGTGGTATCACGGCTTCTCCACCCTGGAAAAATGGTCAAAGCCACGCTGGTGATTCGCCGGTGCTGCAACCCCTCGGTCAAACAGGCTGACCCCGTTCCCGGGCTGAACCTCACCTATCGCAGTCACACGCAGACCTGCACTCGCCGCGACCGAGTCAATATGACCCAGGTAGGCGGTCTCCGCGGTAAAGCAAAGCTCGTAATCATCGCCTCCGTACAACGCTGCATTCACCCGCTCTGCCTCTGAAGTCAGGCCGAGCACCGATTGAGAGAACGGCAGCTGATCCAGATTGATGCGCAGCCTGACTGCGGAAGCCTTGGCCAGATGACCGGCATCTGCGTGTAGTCCGTCAGACACATCAATTGCCGAACTCATTAGATTTCGAGCCAGAGTAGCGAAAGCCAACCTAGGCTCAGGACGGAAAAATCGCCGATGCAGGTAAGCATTGTCTTCCGGAGTCAGATCTTTGCGAGCTGACTTGTGCNCNGCTGCAGCGAGTNCTGACTTATNCGCCGNGGACTCTGCCACATCAAAATCCAAATAATGNAAGGCGACCTNTCCATCGCCCAGACAGCCNGTGACACACAGCACATCACCCGGCTTTGCTCCGCTTCGGCANACGCCCCCCCCCGACGGCACCTCCCCGATCGCAGTAATGCTGATGGACAAGGGACCGCGGGTGGTATCACCGCCNACCAAGGAACACCCGAACTGCTCGGCTGCGCCGAGCAAGCCCGACGAAAACCCGGAGAGCCATTGCTCATCGGCAGAGGGCAGGGTCAGTCCCAGCGTGAAACACACAGGCCGAGCGCCCATTGCGGCCAGATCGCTCAGATTGACTCGCAGAGCGCGCTGCCCGATTTCCGCAGGATCAGCCCCGGCAGGGAAATGAACGCCACTGACGAGGACATCGGTACAAACGCACAGTGGNTGCCCGGCACGNCCATGNATAATCGCAGCATCGTCGCCTATTCCGAGGCTNACGGCCGGATGCAGATCCCCGGTCATTCGGGATTTAAAAAAGCGATCGATCAGTTCAAATTCTGAGAGTGACATGTTAAATCAGGCCATTTGCAATAAGGAGGCGCCTGACCGCTGAGCCCAACGCTCAGACTCGCCTGCCGTATTCGGTGGTGCGCAGTGCGGGGGCGAGTTTGTCCAAAACACCATTTATGTACTTGTGGCTCCCTGTCGCCCCAAACACCTTGGCGAGCTCGACACATTCATTGATCACCACTCGATAGGGGACGTCGATACGATTCGCCAGCTCGTAGGCTCCCAGATAAAGCAGGGACTTTTCAATGGGATCCAGCGCCTCCGGTTTTCGGTCTAGTAATGGATGTAGATGCCCATCGAGGGTGTCCACTGTTTTGGGAATGTCCTGGAAAACTTCATCAAAAAATGCCCAATCGATCTTCGAATTATTCCGGTCACGGAATTCTTTGCTGATCTCCGAAGGATCGGCACCGGTGAGAGTCCATTGATAGAGGGCTTGCAGCAAGAGCTGTCGTGCCTTTCTGCGTTGGNTTNNGGGGGGGTTGGAAGGCACCTGANCACCGATATGTNAAGCCTTAGGCTTTNAGTTGACGAGACAAGCTGACCATTTCAATGGCTGTCATNGCCGCTTCCGCGCCTTTATTGCCGGCTTTGGTGCCCGCTCTCTCAATGGCCTGTTCAATGGTGTCAACCGTCAAAACGCCGAAGCTTACCGGCAAAGACGCATCAAGGCCGGCCTGGCTGAGTCCTTTCACACACTCGCCCGCGACATATTCAAAGTGAGGTGTTCCACCACGGATCACNGCGCCGACCGCAATGATGCCATCGTAACTGTTCTGATCCAGCATCATCTTGACCGCCAGTGGCAGCTCGTAAGCGCCCGGGACTCTTACCACGGTAATGTCTCGTTCCATCACACCGTGCTTTTGCAGCGCGTCCAGGGCCCCTTCCAGCAATCGGTCAACGATGAAGCTGTTAAAGCGCGCCACCGCAATACCAAATCGTGCCGAGGCAAGCTGGTAATCCCCTTCAATGAATTTGATGCTCATGATCATTCAATCCTGTAGTCACTGCTTGGTCGGAGCCCACTTGACAGCCGAACGGTTAGTGTTGTTTCTCAAAGCCGATGAAATCGACCACTTCAAGGTCAAATCCGGAAATCGCGTTGAAACGTGCCGGGTGGCTCAACAATCGCATCTTGCCAACCCCGAGATCGCGCAAAATCTGCGACCCTGTGCCGATCGTCAGGTCACTACCAGCACGTGTTGCCTGTGAACCGTCGGTGCCTTCAGACAGCGCCGAGGTCAGGTTGCCGGCGAGATCCTGACCGTAATCCTCGCCGGATAATAACACAGCGACTCCTTTGCCTTCCGCGCTAATTCTTTTCAGTGCGGCACTGAAAGACCAACTGGTTCGCTCTGAATTATAGACCTCACATGTATCACGCAACGTGTTGGGTATGTGAACCCTTGTCATAGTGGGCTCCTCTGCAGACGGTTCACCTTTGACAAAAGCGAGGTGCAGGCTGCCACTGATGGAATCCACATACTTATGAACCGTGAACGGACCGTGTGCAGTGGCCATCTCATAGGTTTCGGTCCGGGTTACCGTCTGCTCGTTTGCAATACGGTAGTGAATCAGATCAACAATAGTACCGATCTTGAGGTCATGCTTCTGGGCGAATTTTTCGAGATCTGACCGGCGCGCCATAGACCCATCTTCGTTCATAATCTCTACGATGGCTGCCGCTGGCTGATAGCCCGCCAGCCGGGCGAGGTCGCAACCCGCTTCGGTATGCCCCGCTCGACGCAAAACGCCTCCTGGCTGGGCCATGATCGGGAAAATATGACCGGGCTGGACGATGTCTTCCGGCTCGCTGTCCCTGGCTACGGCGACCTGAATCGTTCGGGCACGATCAGCCGCAGAAATCCCTGTCGTTACTCCGCTTGCCGCTTCGATGGAAACCGTAAAGTTGGTGTTGTAGGGTGTATTGTTGTCATCCACCATCAGGGGCAGCTTCAGGTGCTGACAGTGCTCGCCGGTGAGAGTCAGGCAAATCAGTCCGCGCGCATTAGTTGCCATAAAATTGACATCCTCAGTACGCACCCGTTCTGCCGCGATGATCAGGTCGCCTTCGTTCTCACGATCCTCATCGTCCATGAGGATTACCATCTTGCCGAGGCGGATATCATCTATTATTTCTTCTATCGAGTTAAGCTTCATAGTGCGACCATTCAGTCTCGCTTGAATCCATGCTGTTCAAGCAGCGATGCAATGACACCTCCGCCTTCACCGTGATGTTCGTTCGAAAATAACTTCTCCAGGTAGCGGGCAATCAGATCAACTTCCAGGTTGACCCGCTGGCCGGGCTCGTATGTGCCGCTCACCGTCATTTCCTGCGTATGAGGAATGATATTGATGGAAAAGGTATTCGCTTCTACCTGGTTTACCGTCAGACTGGTCCCGTCAATGCAAATCGATCCTTTGGCAGCGATGTATCTGCTCAGTGTGTCGGGAATCGAAAATACCAGCTTGTGGCTCTTGCCCTCAATTTCGCAAGACACCAACTCGCCCACGCCGTCAACGTGACCGCTTACAATATGTCCACCAAAGCGATCAGTTGCCTGCATCGCTTTCTCAAGATTCACCCGAGTACCTGACTTGAAGTCTCCGAGGGTCGTGCAGCGTAGTGTCTCGTTGGAAACGTCAGCGGCGAATCCGTCTCCGGTTAACTGCACGACAGTCAGGCAACAACCACTTACTGCAATACTGTCTCCAAGTTTCACATCATCCAGGCGCAAGCTCCTGGTTTGCAGGGTAAGGCGCCATTCCTCCTGAATTCTTTCGAGGCTTACCACCTTGCCGATGCTTTCAACTATTCCGGTAAACATATTGGATTCTCTATGGGGCTGTAAGGCAGCTTTTTCCGTTAACCTGCGGCAGCAAGCGCAACCTGACGTCCCTTTCCAGCTGCTGCGTTTCTATAACTTCAAACGTCGGGGTATCTGCCATGGTTTGAATACCATGCAGATCTAGAAGGGCTTTCCCGTCGCTACCCATCAGCTTAGGCGCCACATAAACAATCAGTTCATCAACCAGATTGGAGCGCAGAAATGCAGCGCACAGCGTAGGGCCTGCCTCCACCAAAATGTCATTGCAGTGATATTCAGACGCCAGTGACTCCAGCACCGGTTGCAGTTGAACCCGCGCCTCATGCCCCGCCACTTTGAGTTCGCAATTTTCAAGCCCTGCCAGTTCAGCTGATGGCGCAGCGGCTGCTGAATAGATGAGAACTCTGCCTGCCGCAGCCAGTAAATTGGATTGAGCAGGCGTGCGCAACGCGCTGTCCAGGACCACCCGCAGCGGCGGGTTTTGCAGATTTAAGGCGTTACACTGCCGCTGATCGGCGCTTAACCCCATTTCATCCGGCCGCACCGTTAAGCTCGGATCGTCCGCTAGGACGGTCCCAATTCCGGTGAGCACTGCGCTGCTGCTTGCCCGCAACAGCTGAACATCTCTGCGTGAAGCCCTATCGGTGATCCATTTGCTATCCCCGTTGGACAAGGCAGTGCGACCGTCAAGGCTCATGGCAAGCTTTATTCGCACCCGCGGCCTGCCCCGCTCAACACGAGAAAGAAACCCGGGATTGATTGCACGCGCGGCGTCCTCGAAATCGACCATCATAATCACTTCGACGCCGGCCTCCGCGAGTTGCGCGATTCCCTTGCCAGAAACTGCCGGATGAGGATCCTGCATAGGGATCACAACCGTGGCGACGCCCGCAGTAATCAGCGCCTCGCTGCAGGGCCCTGTCTTGCCATGATGGGCGCAAGGTTCAAGACTGACAAAGGCAACCGCCTCACGGGCCTCCGGACCCGCCGCTTCCAGCGCCATGGCTTCGGCATGGGGTGCTCCGGCAGCACTGTGCCAGCCCTCCGAGATCACCTGACCGCCGCGCACCAGCACGCATCCAACACGAGGATTGGGACAGGCTGTCAAAACACTTTCTGCAAGGTCAAGAGCCCTCTGCATATGGACTGGCCAGTCACTACACGAAGGCTTCAGGTCTGAGTTCCGGACGTATTCCATGGTCTCGCCTCACCGACACTGACCGAACATCAGCTGCGCATCGGTGACATAGGGAAATGGAGCGAGAGTCTAGCAGATTCACGCCTGTTTTTGGACTTGGGGCAGTCCGATTCAGTGGTCTGGCAATCAGGGCGTGTCTTTAGACAGCTTGTCGATCTCAGCCCTGAACTCTGCCAGATCTTTGAAGCTCCGGTAAACTGAGGCAAAGCGGACATACGCAACCTCGTCCAGTTCGCGAAGCTCTTTGGTGACTTGCTCACCGACCGTCCGGGAGGGAATTTCACGCTCACCGGTCGAACGCAGATTCGCTTTGATCCGATTGACCGCCTCTTCAACACTTTCAATGCTGACGGGCCGTTTCTCCAGCGCCTTGTTCAGGCCCGCGAGCAGCTTGTCCTCATTAAAAGGTTCTCTGATACCGTTCTGCTTAATAATCCGCGGCATTACCAGTTCCGCGGATTCATAGGTCGTGAAGCGCTCCTCACAGGTTATGCATTCACGACGTCGACGCACGTGATTGCCCTCTGAGACCAGCCTTGAATCAATCACCTTTGTATCTACAGCGCCGCAGAAAGGACAGTGCATACTTAAGCTCTTTTATTTAGGCCTGCTGGTAAACCGGATACTTTGCACACAGCGCCAGCACTTTTCCTTTCACAGTGGCGCGCACCTCCCGGTTGTCGAGGTCGTCCAGCACGTCGCACATCCAGCCGGTCATTTCGGCGCAGTCATCCTCGACAAAGCCTCTGGTCGTGATCGCGGGCGTGCCAATCCTCAATCCACTGGTTACAAAAGGTGGGTTCGGATCATTCGGCACTGCGTTCTTGTTAACCGTGATATTGGCTTCGTCAAGAGCGGCATCTGCGTCTTTGCCGGTAACGCCCTGTCGAATCAGACTCAACAAAAACAAGTGATCGTCGGTACCACCCGAGACAATATCATAGCCACGGTCGATGAACCCTTGAGCCATCACCTGAGCGTTTTTGATGACTTGCTCTTGGTAGGCCCGAAATTCAGGACTCATGGCTTCTTTGAAACAGATAGCCTTTGCCGCAACCACATGCATCAGCGGCCCCCCCTGACTTTCCGGAAAGACAGAAAAGTTGAGTTTCTTCTCAAGCGCGGGGTTCGACTTGGCAAGAATAATACCGCCGCGAGGACCACGGAGCGTTTTGTGCGTAGTAGAGGTTGTCACGTCAGCGATCTGCACCGGACTGGGATAGACGCCGGCGGCCACTAAGCCGGAGATATGGGCCATATCGACCACGAGATAGGCACCTACGCTGTCGGCTATGTCTCTGAATTTCTGCCAGTCTACCACGCGCGAGTAGGCGGAAAATCCCCCCAACAATATCCGTGGCTGGTGTTCCTCGGCGAGTTGGGCAATCTGATCGTAATCGATTTCACCCGTGTCGTTATTTAGACCGTACTGCACCGAGTTGTAGATCCGCCCTGAGAAACTCACAGACGCGCCGTGGGTTAAGTGGCCGCCATCGGCGAGACTCATACCTAAAACTGTGTCTCCCGCTTTCGCCAGCGCCATGTAGACTGAAGCGTTGGCCTGCGAGCCCGAATGGGGCTGCACGTTCGCGTAGTCGGCACCGAACAGCTCTTTCGCCCGGGCGATCGCAAGTTCCTCGACATTGTCTACGAACTCACAGCCCCCGTAGTAGCGTTTATGCGGGTAGCCTTCCGCATATTTATTGGTTAGGACTGAGCCCTGAGCTTCCATCACAAACGGGCTGGTGTGATTTTCCGAAGCAATAAGTTCAATGTGCTGCTCCTGTCGAGTTCTCTCAGACTCAATGGCTGCACTTATTTCAGGGTCAAATTCTGCAAGGCTGGTACCGGTCTTAAACATCTAATCTCCGTAGTAGCAGGACATATTACGACAGGGTTGATTGAAAGACATCTTACCCGATGGGAACGAACAGAGCATTAAGATATTGGGAATGGGCTGTCATTTAACGGGGGTCTCTAAAGATAGAGTTAGGAGTTGCTTTTTCAAGATACATTACTTCGTCTGTAAATAAGTCATAGGGCAAGCTTGGTAAAATTATAAAATTTTATTAAAGCACTCTGTAAATCATGTATTTGACTCGTCCTGATACCTCTGGACTTGGAAATATTATCTCCTCCATGTCGCCAACGAATATGAAATTATTTAACCATGCATGTTTCTCAGATTCCGTACTGAAAGTTGGTTGAATTTTGAAGTACACCTCTGAGCCTTTAATAATTTCCTGTGCATCCGCCTTCCTTTGGAAATCTTCTGTCGGAACAGTCCTTCCCCCATATTCCATAAGAAGATGGCTGCCGTCCTCCATAGATGCTATCAATCTTACGTTGCGCTCAAATGTTCCAGTTTTCTGAATCTCAATCACGTCGCCAGACGGTGCAATGACAGAACCGCTCAATTCGCCTCTGAAACTTCCGATTCCCAATAGAGATCCGCTTTCAATGTTTACCGCCAACAGTTGTTCACTTATTGGGTATGGACCCCGTATCTGTAACTCCACTGTCATTACTGCTTCAAGCTCAGCCATAATTTATTCCTCTTCAAATTCTTAGTTATCACCCTTCAACTTATTGTTAATTGCTCCGAAGTTTCTAGTGAAGTATGAAATATACACAACTAGATTTCCTCACCACCGCAGATAATCCCCTTCCCATCGACCTGTCCAAAACAGGTGGAGGAAATCAGGATTGCTGCAATAACTGTGAATCTCTTCAGAAACGTTATTTAACGAATTTCTCCGACAGTCTGACGTATTTCAAGGGTTCAGACTTATCTGAACACCCTTCTCGTTAACGATCTCTCACAGGTTCTTTCTGGAATTGAGTAAAAATTCAGGAAAACTGGTTTTTGCTCAATATCATAATGGGGGCTTCCGCTAGGAAATTGCGACGTTGAAAGTGATGAGTAATAACCCTCCATAGAATAGTGGCATTACAGCCAGAGAGAGTAATTGATAGTGTCGAAAAGTGAAATTCTTTACAAAGCGATAAAAAAATACGCCACCTATAAGAGTATAAAAGGCAGGATCAACAAGAATCCAACCGCCAAAACCTAAATTTGAAATATTAAGTAAGATTATATGTAGCAACCATAGAAGAACTACGATAAAAAAACGTGGGAACGCATTTACGAAGTAAGTATTTAGGCTCTGACTTTGTACATCTTTCTCGGGGACTGGGGAAAAGTCAGCGATAAAAAAAAGTAGAGTTGTCGTGATGAAAGGGCTAAAGACAAAATTTGATAGCGACAAAAATTCTATATCACTTGCAAATATGAACAACGTGAAAAAAATTGCAATTGTCATCCAAACCCAAGAAATTATCAGCGCAATCTGAACCCAATACCTCTTGAAGCAATCTTGCTCTCTTAAAAGCGTGCTCAATTTATTTAGTAACTTGGTTATTGCTAACCCAATAATTACTGATAAAAGGACTGACGAGTATTCGAAAATCGACAAGATAAAGCACCCTTACTTACTTTGGGGCGAAGCCTAAGAATTGAGCTTACAGACACAAATCACTATAACTTCTTTGGAAAATTTACCATTACACAACTCGTGCAAATTGTTTTTATTATCCTCTATCCTTCTCGATGCTGCTGGTTCCCGTTGAAGTAAGTCCCTTTTCTGAGATGTACCAGTCGTTCAATAGTCTCATATTGAGCAAACCAGACTTCCTTACCATCGCAGATAATCCCCTTCCCATCGACCTGTCCAAAACAGGTGGAGAAAATCAGGATTGCTGCAATAACTGTGAATCTCTTCAGAAACGTCATTTAACGAGTTTCTCCGACAGTCTGACGTATTTCAAGGGTTCAGACTTATCTGAAACCCTTCTCTTCAACGATCTCTCACAGGTTCTTTCTGGAATTGAGTAAAAAATCAGGAAATCTGGTTTTTACTCAATATCACAAATGTCACCTTTCTCAGAATTTATTACATTTCTCGCACTCGACAAGGAATTATCAAGGAAAACGGAGAGTTATATAAGGTGCTGATTTTATTGAAAAATGCTGGGAATTTTAAATGTAAGGATGCTTAATAATCACTAAAGAAACATTGGATTTTTTAGTGAAAAACGACAAATACACGCTGACTGAAGAGCAATTAAAAGAGTTGTTACTCGTTTCTCGAGTTGCGATCGGAGTCAGGGTTGAATCTGAGGAGCATCAAGATGTAGAAAGCACCAGTTTTGAACGAGAAGCAGTACAAGAGTCTTTTAAACGCAACAAAGATGACTCGATATGCTGACAGAAACAGAATGATGGTTGTTCTGTCGTATGGAGTCGGTTTGCGAGCATGTGAAATTGCAGCAATCACTGTAGGAGATGTTTTAGACAGTGAAAATAACGTTAGAGAGACGGTAATTCTTGGAGCACATCAGACAAAGGGTTCGAAATCGCATTCTCTCTATCTCAGCGACTCTGTACGAAAAGAAATCGCTAAATACATCAAACTACACAAGGAATTTTTAACTACTCGGAAATCGCCTCTGCTTCGATCTCAAAAAGGCGGCAAAATGGTGAGTCACACAGTTCAGATCGTGCTGAAGGATCTTTATCGAAAAATAGGGTTAGACACTTGCTCTAGTCACTCAGGAAGACGCACTTTCATCACTAATCTGAGCGAGAAAGGTGTTTCTACAAGGGTAATACAGGAACTAGCACGACACTCGTCACTAGCAGTCACGCAGCAATACATCGATGTCAGCGTCGATAAGTTACGAAATGCTGTGAATCTAGTAAGCGTTTAAGTGTGTTTGATGGTGTAAAATGCGTTTTATTTGGAAGGTATACGAACTGTAAAGGTTTACTAAAAGTTTACTAGATAATTTTGTGTACTCTAATCTATTGATATATAAGGAATATTAAATTGTCTCAGTTTGTATACACCATGAACCGCGTTGGTAAGATCGTTCCGCCGAAGCGCGAAATTCTCAAAGACATCTCTCTGTCGTTTTTCCCGGGGGCCAAGATCGGCGTACTGGGCCTGAACGGCGCAGGAAAGTCTACCTTGCTGCGAATCATGGCGGGCATGGATAACGAGATAAACGGGGAAGCAAGGCCGCAGCCCGGCATAAAAATTGGCTATCTGTCGCAGGAACCCGAACTGGAAGAAGCTCTAACAGTCAGGGAAAACGTCGAAAAAGGCATGCAGGTAATCATTGACCTGATTAACAAGTTCAATGCCATCAGCGACAAGTTTGCCGAACCGATGAGCGATAAGGAGATGAATGCTCTGCTGGAGCGCCAGGGCGAACTGCAGAATGAAATTGATGCGGTGGACGGCTGGCAAATCGAACGCACCCTGGACATTGCCGCTGACGCGTTACGCCTACCCGATTGGGATGCCACCGTTAACAACCTGTCAGGGGGAGAAAAACGCCGGGTGGCGCTGTGCCGCCTGCTGCTCTCGAAACCTGACATGCTGCTGCTGGACGAGCCAACCAACCATCTTGATGCAGAAAGCGTGGCCTGGCTTGAACGCTTCCTCCAGGACTACCCCGGCACGGTCGTCGCAATTACCCACGATCGATATTTCCTGGATAACGCAGCGGGGTGGATTCTCGAACTAGACAGAGGTCATGGCATTCCGTACGAAGGCAATTACAGCGCCTGGCTAGAAGCCAAAGAAAACCGATTGGAAATCGAAGAGAAGCAGGAGGCTGCCCGCGAGCGCACGATCAAATCCGAGCTTGAATGGGTACGGGCCAACCCCAAAGGTCGTCAGTCCAAAAGCAAGGCCCGTATCGCCCGCTTCGAGGAACTCAATTCCAAGGATTTCCAAAAGCGCAACGAAACCCAGGAGTTGTATATTCCCCCCGGTGAACGTTTAGGCGACAAAGTGATTGAGGTCAGCAGCCTGTGTAAGGGCTTTGGCGACCGCGCCCTTATCGATAATCTCAGTTTTTCAGTTCCGAAGGGCAGCATCGTGGGCATCGTCGGGGGAAATGGTGCGGGAAAGACGACCTTCCTTCGCATGCTAGTGGGTGCGGAGACACCGGATAGCGGCGCAATCGAGCTCGGCGACACAGTCAGTCTTGCCTACGTGGATCAGAGCCGTGATGAACTCAATGGTGAGAAGACAGTCTGGCAAGAGTTGTCGGATGAGCAGGACATCATCCACATCGGGAACTACGAGATCGCCTCTCGCGCCTACGCAAGTCGCTTCAACTTCAAAGGTGGCGACCAGCAGAAATTCGTCAAAGATCTCTCTGGTGGAGAGCGTAATCGGCTGCACATGGCCAAGCTGCTCAAAAAGGGTGGCAACGTACTGCTACTGGACGAGCCCACCAATGATCTCGACGTCGAAACCCTGCGGGCGCTGGAGGAGGGATTACTGGCCTTCCCGGGCTGTGCAATTGTAGTGTCTCATGATCGCTGGTTTCTCGACCGTATCTGCACACACATTCTGGCTTTTGAGGGAGACAGTGAAGTCACCTGGCATGAGGGCAACTACTCTGACTACGAAGCCGGCCATAAGAAGCGCGTTGGCGAGACCCAACCGACTCGAGTCAAGTACAAGAAGCTGGACGCCTAGTCATAAACCCAGCTCTTTCCGAATTTGCGCGATATGAGCCTGACGCTCTTCGGCGGTCAGGGTTCGCTCAATTTCTTCGGGAAGGGCCTCGGTAACCGGCAGGTGCAGATCTTCACCTGTCATAACCCGCCTACACAACTGACCGTATTGGTATTCAAAGCGGGGAAATACTACCGATTCCCTCTCGTTCGCCAGAGTAAACCAGCCCGTTGATGCTCCGGCCAGATACACGGCCGGGTGACTCCATGGGAACTCTCGCTTCGGCGACGGTGCCGAACATGCCTCGAGATAAGCACTGTGCGGGGCAGGTAAACCGAACAGGTCGAAACCTTCTTCGCAGGCCCGAACCAGAGTGGCGATTGAGGGTAGGTAGTCCTGACTGCGAATCACTTTCTTGGCGGCTCTGACAATTTGTGTCGGCAGATAATTCTCAAGCGAACTCAACCAGTATTTCTTGGCGATGGCCAGACTCTCGGCGTCAGCAAACGCTTTGTGATACTGGTTGTGATAGGCAAATTCAAATTCGGCAAAGATCTGATTGATCGCATCCACGCGATCCGGCACGGCCTCTGAGTCGAAGCCAGCCTCTGACTCTTCGACCCCTACGGTCGAGGGGGGACGCTGCTTAGGCTCAGTCTGCCCAACTTCGATCAGCGATGCGCTCGAACTTCTCCCGAATTTTTTGCTGCTGCGTTCCAGCAATGGTTTGATCTTCTCCATACAATTTCTCTTCATGGCCGCCCTGCTTCAGCCGGCGCGCCCAGTCCTGCTTGATAAACTGGAGGAACACGGTGTTCCATGAGGCCTTTACCTGTTCACTGTCTTTCCAATACAGCACGAACTCTGGCACCTTACTGCGCGCGTAGTCCTCGTCGATTTCAGCCAACTGCAAAATTTCAAAACAATCCGCGCTTGGCTGCCATCCATCTGCAATGGGCCGCGGGGTGTCATCAAGCCCGAAGGATACCGTGTATTTTGCCCACTGCCTGCGAATATGTTCAATGAATTTTGTATTCCAGGCGCCATGCACCACGCCGCGCTCCCTCCAGTAGAGAACGAACTCCGGAATAGCGTCCTCGATGAAGCTATGGCTGATGCCGACACTACCTAGAATTTCCAGCGCGTCCGCACTCGGCAACCATTGCGGAGACATGGTGCTCACCAACTCACGTGCGCCTTTGCGCG
>NZJB01000077.1 GCA_002691885.1 Gammaproteobacteria bacterium | reverse complement strand
CACTCCACAATCGGTATGAGCGATTGGTGGTATAGGCCGTTTGAAACTCTTGCGATCTGCNNGGCCTGTGCGAAGAGTTCGGANGCAGAATCATGGTCANCCTCCTCCTGAAACCNTAAAGCNCGCATCATGATGGCCTGCGTATCAGTCTCGAGGTNNGAAGTGATCGGGNTGCCCCTTACTGGAAGCGCTTCCGGAGAAAGGCTGACTGGCGAGCTGCACTCAGATTGGGCAGNGCTCATAGCTGGCTCTGCAGCTTCTGTATCTGAGATGACAATCGTCAGTAGCCCGCTGAGCACAAGCGCAGTTAAGGCTGCCGCCGGGGAGCGATTTCTAGAAGCGCTTCGATCAAATTTCAGAGTCATGACGATGTGCCCTTTTTANACACACTATCGCCCATAACCTACTATTTTACAAGGAGTTTTTAAAAAAGATTTCAGTTATATGACATNTTCGTGACACAAAGAAAAATTAAATGCAGTAAATTCAATGGCTTAAAATTACCCATATATGTCATGAAAGTGACAAAAATGTCATATTAGACAGCCCGTCCGGGCTGGTTTATCAAGTTTCTGACTCACAAAAAAGAGTCTGTTCCGCCCGCTCTGCAGATAACGGGGCCTCTGGTGAGGTAGATTTGGGAATTGCAGGTGTTCGAGGATTCAGCGATGGGTCCGGTTAGCAACCAGCACTTCAACCAGCAGCATTACCATCACCAGCGACAAAATCCACCACCACAATCGCTGCGGGTTCTCTAATTCCTTAATCAACTGGGCGGTCTGAGCCTCTCTGGACTGCAACGGACTGGTATCAGGGTTCACAATCGCATCATAAAGTGTCGATGTCGCTACTCGTGCGAAGTTGCTTTCCTCAGGCAGAATATTGACCGCATAGCGGGTTGAACCGGCACCCGACGTTGCGGTAAAAAGGCCCGGCGATGTCGCACGCTGCAAGTTGCTGGATTCAAAACTGACAGAGCGCCCGTCCGCATCCAGGACCGAAACTCCGGTATCCGACACAAACTGCTCCAGACTGATGCTGTCGCCGATCTCGTAGGCGCTCTGGCCTACCTCTGAGCGGACCAGATGGCGGAGCGTTTCGTGTACAAAAGGCAAGAATAGCCCCTGCAGCGCTAAATTATTCCACTCGAGATCGAGGCTGGAGGCAAACAGCAAGACCTTACCCTCCCCAACGTTCTTCTCTACTAGAGCCGCTTCTGTGTTATCGAACCGCATCAGCACATTGGCATCCTCAGAGGGCGTTAAGCGCCAGTGCCCCTGAAAGCGTGCCGACCAGTCGCTACCCAGAGGGCGCATAATAGGATGGCGGCGATCATAGTCTGCGATAACCAGGTAGTCATCGCGGCCCAGCAAACCTGCCTGCTCCAGCCTGGCCGGGCTGATTTCTCCCAACCGCTGGTTGAACGCCTTTTCATCGACTCTGTCACCCGGCGCAATCAACAGGCTGCCACCGTTACCGACATATTCACTCAACGCTGCAGCCTGGGAACTCGTCAGTTCACTGACGTTAAGCAACGCCACAACATCACTTTGACGCATCGCTGCCGCGCTGAGCTCAGCAGGGCCAATGGTCTCAAGGGAGAACGGAGAAGAATCAGTACTGCTCACTGCCAGACCGAACCAATGACCCTCATCGTCAAACCAGTTATCCGAAGCCTCGCCGTTGACCAACAAAACATTAATCTTGGGCAGAACATCAACCGTAAAATAGTAGGAATTGTCGTCTGCGAATTCATCGCCAGCGACCCGAATTTCACCAACGTANTCCCCCTCAGTGTCAAAATCTACGGCAAAAGTCACCACCTGTTCAGAGCGGTTAGCAAGGTCTACCGGTCTACGGTCCACCATTTGCCCATTTAGCCTCAGGCTGACTTCTCCGCTCTCAACGTACTGCAACCCAGTGGAGCGGACTCTGGCCAAAATTTGCTGTTGAGCGGAATCCTCTAGCAGCTGCTCGGGAGATCTCACATCGGTCAGCACCAGATTTTCACTGTCAGCGGAACCGACATCAATCAGATACAGAGCGACTCCGGGAGCCAGTTTCCAAGACTCATCGGCACCCTGCATCCCGACTTCTTGAAAGTCAGAAATCAGATAGATTGCCCGGTTCTCATAGCGCGAATCCTCCAGCATCTGATCTGCCAGCCGCAGATTCGGATGATAGCGCGTGCGGCCAAACCCTGGTTCGTCGAAGCCTTCGATCAACTCTCTGATCTGATCACCCTCTGTCTCAAGCTCCCGAACCACGTCTGCTGCGCCAGAAAAAGCGATCAGGCCAACCTCATCACCCCCTGACAATCGATCCAAAACCGCCAAAGCCTCAGCTTTCGCCTGATCAAAATTTTCCTGCAAGCGCATACTCATCGACAGATCCAGTAAAATCATTGCCGACTGAGGGTCAGCATCAAGCAAGCGCGCCACAGACTGATTAAACAGAGGCCGGGCAAACGCGAGCACCAGCAAGACGATGACTGCGGCGCGCAGCAGAAGCAGGGCTATCTGCTGCAGATGCTGGAACAGCACCAGTTTTTTTGAGGTTTTTTTCAAAAACCGGATGGTACTGAACATGACTTTGGGCGGCTTTTCTCGACGGATAAGATGTATCGCGACAGGAATCAGGGCTGCCAGTAAGCCAATTAAAAAAAGTGGGGTAAGAAAAACCATGCTCTGCTATTGACCCTAGAAACTTTTCGCGCGCTTTGACATGTAGGAAGACAGAGCCTCGTCCAACGGTTCGGCAGTATTCAGCAGGCAATAATCGACGCCACTGCTTTGACACTTCTTACGACAGTAAGAAAGAAATTCATTCAGGTTATCCAGATACGCCTGCCGGATCGCGGCAGGTGACGTGGTGTAAGAATCATCGTCTTCCATATCAATAAATTCGGATGCTTCATTGAACGGAAAATTCAGCTCCGCATCATCCATCAACTGAAATGTAATAATGTCGTTTCCCATACCCCGCAGATTTCGCAGGGTGTTAATCACCCTCTCCTCATCATCAAGCATATCTGTAATCAGTATCACAATACTCTTTTTATGGAGCGAGGCCGCCAGATCGATGAGGGGTTTGACCGTATCGGTTCTCTTGCCTGGCTCCACCTGCGAGAGTGTCCTCAGAATCCGCAGCAGGTGCGGCTGTCTGGTTTTTGCAGGAATGTATTCTCTGACCTGATCGTCAAAAGTGATCAGACCAACGGCGTCTCGCTGTTTCATAATGAAATAAGACAGAGCAGACGCTAGAGTCACGCCATAGCTCAGCTTGCTCGTTCCACCGGAGCTATAGGCCATTGATGCGCTGGTATCGAGCAGAATCACGCAGCGAACATTGGTTTCGTCCTCATATTGCTTGATGTAGAACTTGTCACTTCTGGCATAGAGCTTCCAGTCCACATGACGCAGATCGTCGCCACGCTGATAATGACGGTAATCGTTGAATTCGACGCTGAACCCTCGATTCGGGCTCTTATGCAGCCCGGACAGAAAGCCTTCAACAACGACCCGGGCGCGTAATTCGAGATTGTCGAGCCCCGACAGCACATTGGGATCAAGAAAGTTGATTGACTCTGCCATGTTGCTTCCGCTGAGTAAGTGTTTGCGAATCGATTCAGATGTCTGAACTGGGCTCAGGGACTGCCTCCAGCAATCTCCTGATAACCTCATCCGTCGTTATCCGCTCCGCCTCGGCGTGGAAATTCAAAAGGATTCGATGCCTGAAAACGGAAGGCGCAAGGGCTCTAACATCACTGAACGAAACGTTGTAACGACCGAGTAAGAGTGCCCGGACCTTTCCCGCTAGAATCAGATTCTGCGAGGCTCGAATGCCTGCTCCCCAGCTAACCCAGTCTTTGACAAACTCTGGCGCAGACTCGCTTTGTGGCCGCGATGCATGTACCAGACGTACTGCATACTTAATGACTGCTTCAGCAGCAGGCACCTGACGGGCAATACGCTGGAAATCAAGAATATCCTCACCGCTGAGGGGATGGGACAGCGCGCGATCGTGATGTTGGGTCGTTTGGCTGACGACGGTCACTTCATCCTCTTCCGACAGATAACCCAGCTCGATCTTGAACATGAACCGGTCAAGCTGGGCCTCAGGCAACGGGTAGGTACCTTCAAGTTCAATGGGATTCTGTGTCGCCAGCACAAAAAACGGCTGCGACATGGGATGCGTCACACCGGCCGCGGTAACCTGACGCTCCTCCATGGCTTCAAGCAGCGCCGACTGAGTCTTGGGCGGNGTCCTGTTGATTTCATCAGCCAGCAGGATATTGGTAAATATGGGCCCTTTCACAAATTTGAGCTGCCGACCACCGTTGGATTCTTCNACAAGCTCTGAGCCCACGACGTCAGCTGGCATTAAATCCGGAGTAAACTGAATACGGCTAAAGTCGACCTGCAGAATGTCAGCGACTGTTTTGATCAATAGTGTTTTGGCAAGNCCCGGCACTCCTGTGACCAGCACATGACCNCCACCAAACAGGGCAATAAGTAATTCATCAATGATGTCATCCTGACCCACAATGACCTTTTTAATCTCAGCGACGATCTTGTCGCGACCATCCTGCATGCGTTTGACCAGGGCTATGTCATCCTGATTTTCGNTNTCCAGTGCTTGATCCTGTTCCGCCATGGTGTTGTCCTTTGTATCTGCCACTTAGTGGCTGAATGCGTAGATTAAAAAGTTAATGCCGATCTTATAGGCTTCGTTGGTGAACTGGGTTGGATAACCCTCATAGAAAGTGTGTTCCCAACCATCTCCAAGATCGGTGTTGTAATTCGCAACCATCATGACCCTGCCATCATCATCCAGNACCGCATAAACCTCTGGTGGATAGCTGGGGTCATCCAGATTCATAAACCCACCGAAATCCCAGGTCACCATTCTGCCTGGCACCTGAGCCACTTCATCTATATCAAAGAAGGTGTGAAAGATTTCATGGCTCGTATCCAGCTTGATGATTTCGCGGTCAGGAAATATTTTGCCCATTTCCATGAACATGTCGTCAAGGTGTGGCTCTCCCCAGAAATCATCCACCATTACAAAGCCGCCGCGGAACATGAATTCGCGCAAGGCCTCTATTTCTTCCTCAGAAAAATTCGGGCCGCTGAAGGATGAGCCTATGGGNACCCGTTTCCAGTTCATGTACAAAAAAATGTGTTCGAACAAACGGGGATCGGTAAGCTGAATAAAAGTCCGATTGCGGGGATTGGTGTCTACGTTNGTATAGCGCTGCACNCCGCGCAAAAAATTCTCATCGGAATCGGGATAGTCGGTATCCCACCAGCCGCCGCGCCGCCGCCAGCCGTAGCCCCCGGCTCCGCCCCCGTGGTTGGTATATTGACCCCGGAGCCAGGTAAATTCGGTGACGTCGGTGCCGTAAATCGAAAGATCCTCGTTGTTGCCNGATAGAGGCATCACCTGTGCGCTTAGCTGCAGCGAGGCTATCAGGCTCACGATACTGAGAATGGCGACTCTCATCACCTGGCGCCGTCTCCTTCGATCGAACGCAGCAACAGACGTTGTGCGCGCTCATAACTCGGTGCCTGCTCAAGGGCATAAAGCAAATTTCGTTTTGCTTCACTTGCCTGTCCGTTGTNGAGATAGGCTTGCGCNAGNTTNGTACGAGCCTCCACTGGATCACTAATCTCGAGCTGCATCAAAACTTCGTATTCGGTAACTGCAGCAGCACTGTCATTGATCGCCTCGGCATACTGCGCCTTCAGTTCATGGACATCATTACGATAGGGATCCACCTGAATCGCCCTATCTAGATAATAAGCGGCCTGTTCAAAGTTCGATTCCTCCAGAGCCGCTTCAGCCAACACCATGGCAGCCCCATAGTCGTGCTGGAGATTTTCCAACAGCACTTCAAGCCATTGCAGGCGAGATTGCCGGTTGCCTTCACGCTCATAAATTTGCGCTAACACCAATGCCGGACTCGGATAGCCGGTATAGCTTGGCAGCATTTCATGTGCTGTTTNCAGGTATTGTTTCGCTTCGGCAAATGCCTCCTCTTTAAACAAAACAATGCCCAACTGCAGATAGGCCTGAAAATCTCTGCTGTTTTCCTCAATACGCGCTCGCATGTGCTGTTTGAGAGAGGCGTTGTTGTAAAGCTCCGCAAGGATCGCGCTGCTGTTCTCGCGGATCCCGTGACCNTGACCGTCTCCTTCATCCGGCACATCTTCNGTNTGAGCATACACATTAACCTCTTTCACCCGCTGATCAATCCAGCNTCGAAAACCCGCGTCAAAATCATCGATACCGATTTCGAAAACACTGCGAAAGCGCTCTGCATCNTCCTTGATCTCNCCGTACTGATAAATCAGCTCAANCAATTTTTGGAAGCCGTAAGTCTGTGTGATGTAGTCCACGACCAGATAGGATTGAAAATAGGCAAAACTGAGATCCGCATTGTTGCGGGCCCCCGAAAAACCNCTGTTCAATTCGNNTATAGGCAAAAGCTTCTGCTCCTGTGCTGCCCGAATAAGATCTAAACCCTGACGACGCCCCCAGTAAGGCCGGCCCTCTCGCTCTTCCCAGACAGAGATACCCTCGGACAACCATCTTGGCATACGATTCTGAGTCATCTGCAAAGTGATCACGTGCATAAATTCATGCCACACAATTTCCTGCCAGTTTGCCGTCAGGGTGTCCGGCGAAATCAGGGTGATTACCTTGCCAAAACAGATTCCAACCAGTGGACCGATATCTGGAAGGCCGACGGAGCGCACCGCAAAGTCCGCACTGTTTTCGAAGACTTCGATAAGAATCTTGCCTTCTGGCTCAAAGCCGTATTTTGCCGTGAGCGTGTCCCAACCCTCCTCGAGCAAGGGTTCCAGGTAAGGCCAGAGAATAAGTGAATCTCTTTCACTCATGTGCACTTTGAAATGCTCGCTTTCAACCGTTGCATAGGTCTCCAGCGTGTCGAAGACTTTGAGCATGTTGGAAGTCATCACGTTGAACGGATCATTGTCGAATCCGATCTCGAGGCTCTGTCTCCCCTCTTCCTCCTCACCTAGCCGTATCAGGTTGCTGCCCAGCAGCGTATGGCCCTGCCAGTACTCAGGATCAGCCTCAATACTGGCGCGCGCGTAATGCACTGCCTCCTCAAACCGATAATTATTCCCAAAGCTGTCCGCTATATGCCCAAGAAATTCAGCATTGCCGGGGCTGAATGCTTCAATCCGCTGTTGATAGCCGGCAAACTCGTCCATGCGCTCTTCCAGAGCCGCCGAGGCCGCCAGCACACTGAGCGTTTTCAGGGATTCGGGATTCAGTTCAAGCACTTTGTCGAAATACTCTTCAGCTTCCTGCTCNCGACCATTTATCATCAGAAGCTGAGCATAGGTCTCCAGCGCCTGAACTGAATTTGGATTGATGGCCAGCGCCCGTTGCAAAGACCTTTCATCACCCACAACCTGCGCAATGCCCACTAGCGCCGGCACGTATCGGGCATTCACGTCTAATGCGTCCTGATAGCTTCGCTCNGCATCGGCTGCGTTGTATTTCTCTAGAAACAGATCAGCCCAAAGGGTGTGGGCCTCAAGATTATTGGGGTTTGCTCTGGTTGCCTCATCAAACAGGCTGTTGGCNTCATGAAAATTGCCCATTAACCANCTCGCCAGCGCGACCATCGCAACATCCTCAGANCTGAAGACCAGTCCGGCGTTATAACGCTGNACCACTCTGTCGAGCACCTGCTGCCACTGTCCCTGCTGTCCAGTAAATTTGAGGAGGCTGCCGTACTGAACCAGNCTTCGCACCGGGGGTTCCGCANTGCCTTCGATTGCCCGCTGAAGTATTTCCAGCGCGGCGCGGGATTGGCCTGTCATGCGTTTTATTTCAGCCAGCTGGGTGGTCAGAAGNGGGAAGTCTGCATACGCACCATCTTCAATTGCCTCAGCAACGATTTCTTCCGCTTCCAGATAATTCCCCATCATGACAAGCGCTCTGCTGGCGCCAATCAGACCATCGATGCGATCGAGACCATCGGCTTGACTGAATATNTCACTGGCAGCGGCATATGATCCCGCCAGCATCGATTCCTCGCCACGATAAAGCGCAGANTCCTGATTCGTGGAAAGCGCATCCTGGGCAAGAACGGCAGACGCTGGGGCCAGCGCAAAGAAAANCACCAGAGACCAAACGGCAGACAATTTTTTCACGGATTGGTNAGTAAGCATGAATTGCACCATTTAGCGATTCGGGGTTGACTGCGATTCTATCGACTCATCTGCGGAGTCGAGAGCAGGGGGTGTCGATGTAAATTCGGAATTAAAGCGGACAGTGCTACGCGCCAGATTGACTAAAAGGTCCTCCATCTGCTGCCAATACTCTGCTTCAAGGTATTCCGCCTTTCTGCCCCGCAGCACGATCACAGATCGCTCCAAATCCTGAATGCGCGATTTAAGCGCAATNCCNTCGGCGGGCAGGTTTTCACCTTCTGCAATCAGAGAGTCNATATAGGCGATTTCGGCAAGGCGCCCATCGGCGATATCGACGGCAGGATCAAGACTGAACAGCGCATCGCCATTGTCATCCAGGCCTGCGTGTTCTGAGGCGAGACGGCCCTGCTCTTCATACCACAACTCAACATTGGCCTTGGCATATTCAAATGCCTCAAGCATNGAGACACGCTTGTTCTTGTCCCTATCCCCATTGCGCTGATCAAGAGCCTCTATGAAATATCCGGAGAAAACGGGGTCGTAGCGCTCTGAAGAGGAGCGGGTTGAAGAGATCACCACCCGACCCTCACTGGACAGCGAAGTAGAGAAACCAAAGCTCGCGCTAGTGGTGTTGATAACGACCACATCCTGCTGATCGAACCGGTCCAGCAATGAGGCAAACTGCACTCCCGTTATATCCGGACCGACGATATTGAACTTGGCTTCCTCCTCGGCACCGGTTCCGTGACCGATGAGATAGAGCGTAATTTGATCACCCGTCTTCACGCGTTCCGNAAGTCGCTCCAGAGCGAATTCNATTCCCTCNCNNCTACAGGCGCCGTCGACCCNGCCGCCACCCGTGAAGTCATCTGAACCGTCATCATAGAGNAGCGTAATCGTTTTAGAACTGTAGCCATAATCCCGCGAAAGGATGTCATGCAAAGACAGTGACCACTGACGAAAACGCGCCGCATTGTCATCACCGACCGCCGGTCCGGTCATGATGACAGCATATTTTGTGGTTGCGGGAGTGTCGAGAAAGCGCCTTANAGGCAGATCCAAGNCTGGATTCTGTGCACTTGTGATCCCTGCCATAGCCAGCGCGCANAAGAANACNAGCGGTCTCGCAGTCCGGCATTTCGCTGTGATTGCAGTCGAATTTTTCATCAGGACAGACCTTTNAGTCGTCGTGCCGTCCAGTCCAGACTCANCAAACTGATCAACANAGCAAGTAGCCATGGCTGATCCCACAGATCAAGGCTGACCTGCTCCGAGTAGGCATTGGGGGTAAATTCAACGGCGCTGGTCAGCTGATCGATATCATCCAGATCAAAATAGGTTCCGCCACTCAGCTCAGCTACCCGCCCAAGTAGCCCCGTATCCATGGCAGCGTTATTGAATTCCCTAAGAGAAGGAGTCACCACAAAAGGCACCCGCTTTTCAGATTCTCCCGCGGCTCCCTCCCCCGCTGCGCTGGCAACATCCACGAGCAGATCATAAACACCCTCTTCCTCAACCAGGAAGCTGCCGCGATAGACACCATCCTCCTCAATATCCCATTCCATAGACTGGTCCAGAAGAACATCCAGCGGCGCATTGACCTGCATCCAGAGCGTGGCATCATTATCTGGCTCGTAATCCATGTCCAGCACAGTGGCTGTTACGTGAACTTCATCGCCTACATTGTAGAATTCCCGATCAAATTCAACGGTGACTCGCTCCGGAGCGGCGACAACAAGCCAGCGAAGCAACTGCTTCCAGAGGGTCTCATGAGATTGATCAGCAGCCGCCATCATCATTTGCCACCGCCAGGTGCTGGCAGTCGTCAGCGCGACGCTCCGACCGCTGCCGTAGCGCTGCGTTGTAAGCACAGGTAAAGCTTGATTCTGATACTGCAGCAGCGGATGCTCCATCAGGACGGTTGCTCCGGGTTTGATTCGGCCAGTCACGAATACCCCCTGCAACTCCGGCAGTTGCCGCCAGCGCATGCCGTTTTCTCCATCATCACCTGACAAGCGGAGCAGAGGCGAAAATTCCCCGTTATTGGTAAGTCGCGGAAAGAAGGGTTCTCCCGTTGGATGGCTCCCCCGGCGGATGCCCCCGCGCAGATGAGATGGCAAAAAGCTTTCCTCAATTAGAGTCACCGGCAATAAATCTTCCACCGGCGTACCGATGAATTCGTCATCAATCATGCCGCTCATCAGAAAACCACCACCACGCTCAGCGACAAATTCCTCAATCATCTGCAGTTGATCCGCGTTAAAGAAGCCCTCTTCAATATCGCCAAGAATCAGGGCTTCATACTGGTACAGCTCTTCCTTTGACCGCGGAAAACCACCACTGAGTTCGGTAGGGGTATTGATGCCTTGCCGGTAGTACTTTTCCGGCCCCGTTTGCAGGTAGGTAGCAAGCCGAACAGATTTATCATCCTCTACCGCCCTGCGGATAAATTTATATTCATTGCGCGGATGCCCCTCAATATAAAGTATGTCGAGTGGCGCCTTTTCCGTATTATTTACCAGAAACTGATAGACATTGTTTTCCGCGATTATTTCATCGCTCCGCAATTCTACTTCCAAATCGTACACGATCGCGTCGGGACGCGCCGGCGTCAATTCAATCTCATAGCGACGCGTCACCCCGGCTGAACCAAGTGTCACCATTTCTGATGCCACTTCCTGATCACCGTCGAGAATAGAGATCCTGACCTGCTCGCCCGTATAGCCCTCATGATTGATGCCGACTGAGACATTGAAGACAGAGCCTTCCAGCACGGTTTTCGCTGCATTGACATCAACGATGCCGATATCCTGCGGGATCTGCTCCTGTCCAATACCCACCGTAAAAATCGGAATGTCGCGACTGCCAAAATTCCGGGCCATGGCGAGAGGATCCAGTTCGCTGTTATCCGCGCCATCGGTCATTACAATCAGCGCTCCCAAAGGAAGCCCTCCGAGCTGTTCATCCACATACTCGAGGGCCTGACCGATTGAAGAAGCCGTACCTGATTCGCCCAGCCCCTCTGCCCCTGCGACCCGCTCGGCAGTTTTGTCAAACCTGAAACTGCGGATCTGAAAATTATCCGCCAGCCCGTCGAGGATTCCGCTTTCATAAAACCCTTCACGCATGGCCTCCCGCCTGGTTTGGCCTCCTGACATGTCGGCAATCGCCATACTCTGTGAATCATCGAAAAGCACCGCCAGATATGTTTCCTGAGGCGCAACCTGAAGTATCGTAATTACCGGACGCAGCAGACAAAACAGCAGGATTATCAGCACACCGGCGCGCAAACCAATGAAAAACGCTTTCCAGGGAGGCGTCAGCGGGCGGGTCGTCTTTCGATAGCCAAACCAGACACCAACCACAATCAAGACGGCCAGAGACAGAAAGAAAATGGGACTGACGCCGTAGGCGAAGTCAACGCTTCCCTCAGCCAGGGCGGATAGTAGATTAGGTTCTGTGTATTGCATGTCTACTGTCTCGGGCTGTCTGACCCCTGACTCTCTGACAATACACGATAGTATTCCTGGACCAGGTCCCGATACTCCTCAGGCACCTCTTCTTCGAGAGACGCGTACAGCTTGTTATTGATGTTGTCCAGTTCGGCTTGAGCGCGTAGCGCGCCTTCGAGCTCGATAATCGGCTGGAGAAGCTGGCGAAAAAGCTCCGGTTGATTGACGAAATCTTCGATGTCCTGCTGGGTCAGTTGTTGCCTGATCGAACGGGCATTCCCCCAAGGCAGATTGTTGCCGTCGGTGCTGATCGTTCCGCCCATGCCAGCGCGCCGCTCGCCTTCTTCTCGGGCACCCCCGATTTGCTGTCGGTTTCCCCGAGCACCAGCTCGCCCGTCCTGTGCGCTCTGCTGCCCGCTCCTCGCCTGATCGCGCAACTGATCCTGCAGCTGTTCAGCCAGTTGCTGGCTGCGCTGCAGCTGTTCTCGCATGTCACGAAGACTCGGCTGCATGCCCTGCTGGCTGCCATT
>NZJB01000076.1 GCA_002691885.1 Gammaproteobacteria bacterium | reverse complement strand
ACAGAGCAATATGAGCGCTGATACAGAGACTCAAATCTTCGTGCTGGATTCAGATCCGAACTGCCCGGCAGCGCAGGTTGGTGGGATACACGTTCCGGGTAGCCCTTCGAGCGGCGAAGGATACGATCAACTTGCCGGTTTGGCTGATGTTCTCACAATAGATCTGGAGAACGTCAGTGTCGAGCAACTGAGCAGGCTGCAGTCGGACGGGCGTGCTGTCATTCCTGATCCCGGTCTGTTGGCGCGTGTCACCGATAAGCTGCAGCAGAAACGCTGGTATGCTGAACTGGGCCTGCCTATTGCAGACTTTCAGGAGCATCCTGCGGATGAGGACGTCAGCGGTGACGCTTTTGGTTTTCCTGTTGTCCAGAAAGCGGCGCGAGGGGGGTATGACGGACGTGGCGTGTCTGTCTTGCATTCAGCAAAAGACAATGTCGAACGCCTCCGAGTTGACGGATTTCTTGAGCGATACATCGAGCGCAGCATGGAGCTCTCCGTAATGGTGGCCGCCAATGGGCAAGGCGCAACGGCCGCCTATGAGCCTGTTGAGATGGTGTTCCACGAGGCAGGTAACGTGCTCGATTATCTCGTCGCGCCGGCCAGGCTGGAGGTGAGCCTGCTTGCTGAAGCCCGCCGTCTGGCGGTGAGCACGATCGAGAAAATGCAGGGCAAGGGCATTTTCGGTGTGGAGATGTTCCTGACACCACAAGGCGAACTTCTGATTAATGAAATTTCGCCCCGGACCCATAACAGTGGACACTACACCACTGAAGCCTGTCAGACGTGTCAATTTGTCCAGCAGCTCAACATTCTCTCAGGCAAACCGCTTGGCAGCACCGATCAGATACGACCTGCCGTCATGTTCAACCTGCTTGGTGCCGAGGGTTTCGATGGCGACACTGTGGTGGAAGGCGCTGATCAGGCTACGAATGATCCTTCCGTGTGGGTGCATTTATACGGTAAAAAGCGCTGTTTCCCAGGTCGCAAAATGGGGCATGTGACTGTGATGGCAGCCACGGTAGACGAAGCTCTGGATAAAGTAGACACTATAAGGCCTCAGCTAAACGTCAGAGGAGCGCAGCCAATTGACTAACCACACCACAGAAGTTGCGACTGCCCAAGTCGGCATCATTATGGGCAGTGATTCTGACCTGCGAGTCATGCAGGCCGCTGCTGATATGCTCGGGCAACTTGATGTGCCGTTCGAAATGACGATTGTTTCTGCTCACCGTACCCCGGAGCGGATGATGAAATATGCTGAATCCGCGCGTGAGCGCGGTTTGAAAGCGATCATTGCCGGGGCAGGGGGCGCTGCGCATTTGCCTGGAATGGTCGCCTCGATGACCACACTGCCCGTCATCGGCGTGCCGATTGCCGTGACAGCATTGAAGGGGCAGGACTCACTTTTATCGATTGTGCAGATGCCTAGCGGGATTCCGGTCGCTACTGTGGCGATCGACAATGCGGCCAATGCGGCGCTGTTGGCAGCAGAGATACTGGCCGTCAGTGACTTGCTGCTCGCTGGGCGACTGTCAGCGTTTCGCGATGAGCAGACCGCGTCAGTGTTGCGCAAAGTAGAAGCGATGGCTTCAGGCGATCACTGAGGGGCTGCTCCAGCAGCTCGGGTCAGTCTGTCATTCACGGCCCGCCACTCGCCTGTTTGTGGGGGTCGTTGCAGATACACTTCCGTGACGCCACTGTGCTCCATGGTGTAAAGGCGATCATAAAAAACCGCTGCGTAGGGTCCCGGAGTGTCTGGCATGATCCATGTCGGCGCGCGTCGTTCGCCCAGCTCCAGCGCCAGATGCTGACTGCATGCAATACCTGCTGCGGACGGCCACTGCGTTTCAATCATTTCCCTGTTTGCAAGCTTGAGGTTGATGTCGACGGGCTGATAATGTCTGTGGCGCAGGCCGGGTGACGCTGCTTTACCCGGTGGCCGCGTAGCAGTGACTTTGCCAGTAATTGACCTAAGATCGTCAATGCTGATAGCGCCCGGGCGAAGCAGTTGCGGGTGCTCCGATCTCAGATCAATAACCGTTGACTCGATGCCGATCGTGGTCTGGCCGCCATCCAGAATAGCGGCAATGCGCCCCCCTAAGGTGCGCTCTACATGACCGGCGCGGGTGGGGCTTGGTCGGCCTGACAAGTTGGCTGAAGGGGCTGCAAGCGGGAATTGGCAGTGCTGCAGAACAGACTGAACCGCCTCGCCAGCAGGGGCTCTTATTGCCACCGAATCGAGACCGGCGGTTACAATATTTGGCACCGAGGAAGCTGCCTTCAGCACGATGCTAAGCGGGCCCGGCCAGAATGCCTCTGCCAGTGCTGCCGCGATTGCCAGCTGTTGAGTTGTTGCAGCCCAAAGCGGGATTGCGGCATCGATCGAGGTAACGTGCAGGATCAAGGGATTGTCAGCAGGGCGACCCTTTGCGGTAAAAACCGCCTCTACTGCGTCTACCGAGAGGCCGTTAGCGGCAAGGCCATAGACGGTCTCTGTAGGGATGGCGACCAGTTTTCCCTGTTTCAGCAGTGCCGCTGCTCGCGCAATATCTTTGGGACGGTCGCTGTTAAGTGATTCGGTCTTGGTGGGCATCTGAGGCCGTTTTCCTGCTCGCTGAATTGAGTCTGCGGCGAATTTAAGAGCCGGTGACGGCGTTATCCTGCTTCGAATAATGCTATTTGTAAGCGGTCAGTGGACTTTTGTGGTCGATCACGCGTTCGAATTTCTGCATGATTCTTATTTAACCATATAAAAACTAAACGGCCACTGCACCCCACCACAGGGCGAAAAATCAGCCGTTTTTATTGGTGCCATTCCAGGTCAACCATTCGAACACGAATGCCTCCATGAGAAGATCAAACGCAAGCAAACTGAAAAACCCGAAAACCCAGACCAGGATAAAAGCCAAGGTGCTGACGGTTTTCATGTTGTTACAATCAGGGATTTCAATTTCGGGTGAAAGTTAACAGTGCCCTCGAGCGCAAACTGCTCATGGTTGGATTCGATGTTTGACAGGTCATAAAGATAATTGACCATCACGCTGCGCGACTGTTTCACGCCGTTATCGCTCAGGTCTGCACCCGTATTCACTTCATGCAAGGTGGCCCCGTTACCCAGGTGAAAACGTGCGACCGGATCCCGGGGTTTGTTCTTTGATTTCGAGAGAACCAGATAATTGAAAACCAGTTTTCGAATGTTTTCCTGATGGGTTTCATCTGCGGCATCGGCCAAGCTTAGTCCCGCAACCTCTTTTTTCAGTGCATCCAGTTCGGCGGTATTCGCTGAGTCGTCCGATTTAAGCCAGTGATTGAAACCCGGAACCGGAGAGAGGGTTACGAATGTTTTGATAGAGGGAAATTCAGCCTGTAACTCCTGCACTACCTGCTTGATCAGTAAATTTCCGAAAGAGATGTTGTTCAGGCCAGGCTGGCAGTTGCTGATGCTGTANAACACGGCAGTGTNGTGNTTGCCGTTTGAATCTGTATCCGTCTCCGGTNCATTCAGAATGGCATCNATACTGTTGGGTATGCCTNGGGTTAGCGCGACCTCAACAAAGATCAGAGGNTCATCAATCAGCGCCGGATGAAAAAAGGAAAAACACCGCCGGTTTGGGGGGGCAANGCGATTTCGCAGGTCATCCCAGTCTTTGATGGCATGAACCGCCTCATAGCGAATGATTCGCTCCAGAATTGCGGCAGAGGTGGACCAGTCGATGGTTTGTAGCTGCAAAAANCCCCGACCGAACCAGGAAGTAAACAAGCGTTGAAAATCCTCATCGACCGCTGATAAGGCGGGATGCTTTTTNAGAAAATCCAGTAAGTTGCAGCGCATGGCAACCAGATCATGGGTGGCGCCCGGCGTCTGGTTCAGTCTGCGGAAGAGTTCCTGACGAAGCGGTTCAGCCGCTTTTGACAAGTCGCTGAGGGTGAAGCTCGAGGGCTCGCTGNCATAGTTAGCGTAAGCGGACTTGATTCGGTTCTCATCAGCGTTGAAATTTTGTTCCAGATGATGAAAGAAGGCGAGCTGCTCATCTGAATTCAGGNCGGCGTAGCGATCAAGCACTTGTCNCGCCGTTACTATCCCGGACACCTCGCCGACAGAACCCATGAGCTTATCTACCAGATCATCGATNGATNNNGATTCTGATTTCGCAAACAGGCTTCGCTGCCGNTTCACCAGTCCAGATAAGAAGTCTTGAAATCGCAGAAATGACATCGGAGTAAGCTGCCGTCTTGTACAATGTGAGGTCAGGCTGAGGTGATAACGCGTTTAGAGTAGGTCTGTCAATCGCCGAAGCAAACGCACGGAGGGATGGGGGAATCTCGCCTCATTTATCCAGATAGCTTTCATCTCAGCGCTTTGCCTCGCCGCCGTGGGTGTCTGGATACCCCATGTCAAGCAACAGGCTGTGGTTTGGAGAACATAAATCTCTTGTAATGACACTATCTCTGTCTTTCTCGCATAAGAAATAATCCACTGAGCGCGAAAAAAGATAGAATCGCCAAGCTTAAGAGACTGTCGGAATCGAATTGCGAGTTGAGCGTCAAAAACAGACCTGGAAAACTGCAAGCTACCATCAATACTCCGATCACGTACTTCGCGCCCATCGTGCTTCCCTGTGTTTGTTTAGTTGATGGGCCCGCCAGAAATAAAAGTCAGGACCGACGCATAGTGCGGTGACGGTCTCGCTTGTATTTCGCATTAGACCCAAGCGTCTTTGAAACCCAATAGAACGGTTAGATTCGGTCTCGTCCTATTGCCTTTCCTGAAATTGTTGTAGCTGTCTTGCTTGTGTAACCACGAAGGCCCGAATCGATTCAAGCTCATCTTTATTTATTGTGTTTTCAAAATCCGGCATGCCTTGCTGAACCCGACTGCCTTGAAGCACGATGGCTTCCATCTGGGAATGCGAATCCGACGACATCAGCCGTAAATCGGGTGCAACAATGGCCACTTCGTCGGCGATGCCGATACCGCCATGGCAGCTGGAACACTGAGCATGATATAGCGTATCGCCTTCACGTATCTGTTGAGCGGTGAAATCTGTATCTGGCAAATCTGGTAGTTCAGCTACTGCAATCTCGGGTATTTGCAGCTCAGCATCGCCGTTGAGCTTGAAGGTCAGCACGGTGCCCCCCATATCAATCGCCCGATTGCCATTCATCATCGTTGTCACATACTGTGCACCGTCGATTTGAAATGTAATTACCGAGGTAGAGCGAAAACTGCCAGGCGCTTTAAATCGCCATAGAAGCTCGCCGTTATTGGTATCGCGGGCGGAGAACTCGCCTGTTCCTTCGGGATGAAACAGGATATTGCCTCGAGTTGCCACCACGCCCCCGTTATAGTCGGATTCAAGGGGATGGCGCCATTTGTAGGTCCCAGTAATGGGATCGAAAGCGCCGATGTAAGCCTGCGAGTCCGGTCGCGGGCCAGCCTGTTCGATCAAACGGCGACGATATTCTCCCTCGCCCCAGCCGAGACTCAGACCTCTTTCGCGAATCTCGTAAGCACCAGTCTCAACAAAACCCGCATCGAGCGAGTAGAAGTTGGCGATGTCGTGGTAGTAGAAGTACATTAGTCCCTGCTCGTTGTCCCAGGATTGAGGCTCCCAATTGTGGGCACCGGAATTAGCTGGCATTATCCACTGAGGCTCTATTTCATACACAACATCAGGATTTTCTACGGGCCGGCCTGTTTCCATATCTACATGGGTAGCCCAGTCAATACCCTCAGTGTAGGGTAGAGCGCGTAACAGTTCCCCATTGTTGCGATCCAGCACATAAAAGAATCCATTCTTCGGAGCCTGCAGCAGCACTTGGCGCATCTCGCCGCTAAACTCGATTTCACCGATAGTCATGTCCATCGCGGAGCTGTAATCCCAATTATCGCCTGGCGTGGTCTGGTAGTACCAGTTCATGCGACCGGTATCCATATTCAAGGAAATAATTGTAGAGAGGAACAGATCGTCACCGCCACCCGGTGATCGAATTTCTCGTGGCCAGGGCGCGCCGTTGCCCACACCAACGTAGAGGCTGTTGAATTCCTCATCATAGACCAGGGAGTTCCAGGCTGTGCCGCCACCTCCGTACTTCCACCATTCACCGCCCCAGGTCTGGGCGGCCATTTCCATCTCAGGATGCTCGAAAGGTTCATTTGGGTTGCCGGGCACAAGAAAGAATCGCCAGGCGACCTCACCAGTGTCTGTGTCATAGGCAGTTACATAGCCACGACGATGTCCCGATTCACCGCTACCCTGACCAATAACTACCTTGCCGGCAGCAGCCCTTGGCGCGCCAGTAATATTGAAGCGACCTAATCCTTCAGGGATCCATGTATCGATATCCCAGAGTTCTTCACCAGTGTTAGCATCTACAGCAATTAGTCGGCCGTCGAAAGTGCCCACAAAAACCTTGCCGTCATATACAGCAACACCACGGTTGTGAGCCGGCCCGCAACAGGCCAAGGCAGCATAGCTGCGATCGACTTCTGGATCGTGGCGCCAGATCTCCTCACCGTNTGTTGCGTTTAAGGCATAGATGACACTCCAACCATTGGANACATACATCACCNCGTCCACCACTAGAGGCGTACCCTGCATTCGCATATTGTAGTCGCCAATGGGTTTGCTCCAGGCTAGGTTCAGCTCGGCTACGTTGCTACGATTTATCTGGGTAAGCTCTGAGAATCTTTGCTCTTTATAAGTTTGTCCGTAACTTAACCAGCTGCCTGGCTCATTTCGCTGCGCATCAATGATGCGCTGGTCATTCACATTGCCTGCTTCAGCNGCATATACAGTGGTCANAGTAAAGGAAGNGGTTGCCAAAAGAAGTGCAGCGGCATAGGACNGCTTGAGAAGGGNATATTGAGTAAATAATTTCATGGAACGCTNTGCAGCCTCTTTTTTGTTTCTCGCTTCCGAATTGATGGATTAGTTTTCAGGGCTTTNATGAAGCNTTGAATGTTGTCTTATTCTATTCGACCGTCTATNAGGTCATACATGCGGCGGACNGCCTCAAGGTTAGCACCAAGTTGAGTCACGCCCAAAGCTTCGTGCTGTCGTAAGTCAGCTCTCGAGGCGGTTTCCTCTGCGCTGTAGCCAACTGCCTTGAGTCGACGTACTTCTTCGGTGAGGTCAGTATAGTAAGCCTGCACGCGATCAATGCGTTCTAGTTCCCGAAAACCCGGACCGTGACCCGGCAGTACCAAGTCGAATTCCAATTTCTTGAGTTGCTGCAGAGTATCAGCCCATTCGCTAACATAACCGTCTCCCATGTAGGAAATGCCCCCCAGCACCATGTCACCCGTAAACACAATCTTCTCCTCTGGTAGAAACACCGCCAGATCTCCGCCGGTATGAGCTCGCCCAAAGAAATGAAGTTGAATCTCACGCCCACCACGATATAAGGTCATGGTTTCTTTCAAGGTGGTAGTCGGCGGTGTAAATTTAATCTCGTCCTGAGCTGCGACGTGNGCCTGCCAGNANTCCAATTGACCCTGCAGTCGTGGGTGATCTTCCTTGGTGGTCGCTGTAGCCAATGCCCTTGTCACTTGTCCTATGGTGTTGTCAAAGCGAACTAAGGAGCTGCGATAGGTGTGTTCATTAGCTGGATCGCCGGTCAGTTTCTGATGAGTCACTTCATGACCGATAATTTCAATATCGTCACCAAAGGCTGATGCACCGTTGGCATGATCGTAATGAAAGTGAGAGTTGATCAGTGTAGTCACTGGCTTGCTGGTCACCACGCGAATTGAATCAAGTAAGGCTCGCCCGGCTGCTGGTGTGATATGCGAATCCACCACGACAACATCTTCTTCTCTTTCAATAATCAAGGCATTGCTTGCGGTATATAGGGCACCGTTGCCTATTACGAAATAAACNCCNTCTGCCACTTCTTCCAGTGTGTGGGCGTTGGTTTCGATGATTTCCTGTCCCATCGCAACCTTTGATGGTATCAACANCAGCAANAAGCAGGAGTAGCTNACGGCTTGGTGTAAACAGCGCGCGAAAGATAGTGCGTATGCCCGCATGGTGATGACCTTTGTGTTTATTCTCAATGACTTAAATCAAGAGCAGGACTTGAGACGTTGTTGTACCAAAAAATTGGGGGGACTGTAAGCCTTGCTGAGGCCCTTTTTTTCGTCCGGCTCCAGCACTGGAAAATGGTCTTAGGCTGAGGCATACTCGATGTGTGGCTACTACTTTATAAAAGAAGAGAGGCTTTAGCCATGAAACGAGCATTCTCGCTACTCTTGATCCTCGCCGCGTTCGCGACAGCACAGTCCCGGCTGGCTGCCCATCATGCCTTTTCCTCAGAATTCGATAGCGATAAGCCCATCGAGCTAAATGGGGTTATTAGCCGCATGGAATGGGTGAATCCNCATACTTGGCTNCATATGACCGCTGCTCTCGAAGATGGCAATACTCAGGAATGGATGCTGGAAGGTGGGACGCCAAACACTTTGTTGCGAGCGGGTCTGACCCAGACAATTTTGCAGCCGGGTACCGAGATCAGAGTACGGGGATACCAGAGCAAGGATCCGGACTGCATTCCCAAGTGCCGAGGCAGCGGTCGTGACATTACCTTCGCAGATGGTCGCAACATCTTCATGGGATCTTCCGGTGTGGGTGCCCCNCCAAGTGCGCGACGTTGAGTTAATCTCGCGGCCGTNTGCTCAANAACGGTGAAAACAANATGCGACGCGTGACCTCTATTAAAAGTGTTTTGCNGATTCTCTTTGCTTCAGTAGCGCTAGGATCTTGTTCACCTCCGACAAAAGAAAGCGTGAACGAGNCGAATGAAATCGCCNCANTAACAACAAGTGNGCCCGCTGATTCGCNGGACCTCAGCGGTATCTGGCAAACGATGAATACTGCGCACTGGAACCTAGAAGGTCACACGGCGAAGAAGATGCCGGTTACCGGTTTGATCGGTGCCTATGGAGGCATGCTGGCAGGCACTTCGGTTGTCGACAAGGGCGAGATACCTTACCGCCCCGAGGCTTTGCTACAGCGTGATGCCAACCGAGAAGACTGGACAAACTTAGATCCCGCCGCCAAGTGCTATATCCCCGGCATACCAAGACAAACCTACATGCCCGCCCCTTTCCAGATTCTGCAAACCGATACAGAGATTTTTATTGCCTACGAATGGGGCAGCAACAGCCGCAGTATTTTCATGAATAGATCTGGCACTTCTGCACCCTTGCCTTCATGGATGGGTTATTCACTGGGTCGCTGGGAAGGAGATACTCTGGTTGTCGATGTGACTTCCCAAATGGCTGACACCTGGTTCGATGCTTCGGGTAACTATCATTCTGGTGAACTTCATGTAGAAGAGCGCTATCGGCTTGTCAGTGACAACCACCTTCAATATGAAGCTACCATCACTGATCCGGTGGTGTTCACCGAACCATGGACTATCCGTATGCCGTTGTACCGCCGAATCGAAAAAGGGGCGAGGCTGCTAGAATACAAGTGCGTCGAGTTCGCCGAAGATTTGCTCTACGACCACTTGCGCCAGGGATATGATGGCCCCAAGGCGCTGGATGGTTCACTGCGGGAAGATGCGGTTTAACCAGGTATCCAGAGCNAAGAAAGAACGAACGAATTAGTAAGTCGCCAACAGGAAGCGAAGATGAACAAGCCATACCGNAAACTCTCTTCTACCACCGTACTGTTGCTGCTCGCTGCAACGGCAACCGCGCAGTCCGATATTCCCATGAAACCCTGGGGCAAACCCAGCCTTCAGGGCAATTGGGACTTTCGCACTATCACACCCTTTACTCGTCCCGCGTCTTTTGCCGACCGAGAGTTTCTGTCCGAACATGAGGTGGAAGAGTACGAGGCCGCTGTCCTGGCTGCCCGGGAAGCACGCGCCACAGCAGAATTCGATGGTGACCACGACCAGTCCGACTTGGATGTGGGTTACAACCAGTTCTACCTGGACCAGGGCACCACTATGACCACAACGATGCGCACTTCCCAGCTTATCTATCCGCAGAACGGGCGGATGCCAGCGATGACGGAGCGAGGCATCGAAACGGCGGGGTACTTTCGTGCCTTGCAGAGGCGCTCACCCGAGGGACCGGAAGATCGTAATCTCTTTGACCGTTGTATCCTCGGTTTTAACGCGGGTCCACCCATGCGCTCCGGCGCATACAACAATATGATGAAACTGGTGCAGACCGAAGACTATATCGTCATTCAAACCGAGATGGTGAACGACCATCGGATAATAGCGACCAAAGGCGGTCAGGCATTGCCCAACAACATGCGTCTGTGGAAAGGCGATTCCCGCGGTGAGTGGGAGGGAGACACCTTTGTCGTGACCACGACCAACTTTACCCATCTATCGCGTTTCAGTGGTACAGGCGAGAACATGAGGCTAACGGAGCGCTTCACTCGTCTGGACGAAAATCGACTGGAATATCAGTGGACGGTTGAAGATCTAGAAATGTGGCAAGATANGTTCACTTCCGTGGTGGAGATGACCGCTACCGACGCGGACCTTTTCGAGTACGCCTGNCATGAAGCCAACTACGCTATGCCCCTGATGCTCAGCGGCGCGCGTAAGCAGGAAGCCCAGGGTATTGAAGATGACACCTGGTTGCCCAGCTGGAGTCGTTAGTTAGCAAGCGAGAAGGCAAATTAGTCGGGCAAACTGAAGGCAACGTAATCTGATCCGGAATGAACGCCCGCCATGCGTCCGCCACCGGCAGCAATCACTACGTATTGCTTGCCATCCACGCTGTACACTGCCGGAGTGGCCAGACCTGCCGCCGGCAAATCCGTGTCCCATAAGACCGAGCCATCCTTTGTATCGTATGCGCGGAACTTCGCGTCTGGTGTGGCGCCAATGAAAATGAGACCTGACGCGGTAACGACCGGTCCGCCATAGCTTTCAGCCCCATATTCAAGATCTAGGTGGCCAGGGTAGTTTCCAAAGTTAACTTGCCAGTCGACCTCACCCGTGGCAAGGTCGATAGAGTTAAGGGTACCCCAGGGTGGNGTATTGCCAGGCAGTTCTTCATGATCTCGTACTCGTATGTATCCTGCAAAAGCATAGTTGATCTCCGTACTGGCTACATTGCTACCTTCCAGTTCTGGATTGCGTACATAGGAGACCACCGCGTTGAGTGCAGCCTGTGGCAAGCTGTCGAAGGCGGGCATAGCACCACGACCATCACGAACTGTCTTCATGGTTTCTCCGCTATCCAATCTTTCTGCCAGTTCAGCCAGACTAATGCCTCGGTCAGTGCCACTCAGGTCTTCCCCGTGACAAGAGGCGCAGTTCTCCGCATAAACTCCCGCGTTGCTAAATCCCACCGGGATTTCGTATAGCCGGATGATGCCGCCGATCTCTTGTGCATTGAGAATCAGTTTGTGCCCAGCAGGATCGTAGGCCGAGCCACCCCATTCAGCGCCGCCATCAAAGGAAGGGTAGAACAGAATGCCGTCCGTGGTTGGTGGTGCCCAGGGNCTTTGATCTAGNGATTCAATGANCNCGCTCACNTGAGCAATGGCTTCCGCGTTGCGATTTGTNATTTCAAATTCCTGGCGGGTAAACGCCACCGCTGAAACTGGTTGGGTAGGCGATGCCTGTTCGCCTGGCAACTCACTAGGTAGTCCATCTACTTCATAAATTTCATAAAGTGATTCACCAGTATCACGATTGAACAGAAATAAATGTCCTGACTTAGTCGTGACCGCCACTGCATCCACCAACATGCCGTTCCTTTCTAGCTGCACTAGAGTTGGTGGTGCGGGCAGATCACGATCCCAAAGGTCATGGCGCACTGTCTGGTAGTGCCAACGGTATTCCCCGGTGCGGGCATCCAGAGCGACGAGGCTGTTAGCGAAAAGATTGTCGCCNCTGCGAGAGGCGCCATAAAAATCCGGTGTGGCAGAACCGGTGGGCACAAACACCATGCCCCGTTTGGCGTCCAGTGCCATGCCGGTCCAATTGTTGGCGCCGCCCGCTTCAATTAACGCTCCTTCTTCCCAGGTGTCGGCACCGAGCCCGCCGATCACTGGCAAACTGTTAAAGCGCCACAATTCATCACCACTGCGCAAATCAAAGGCGCGAATCATCCCGGCATGGGAAGTGGCACTCTCACTGGTGCTAAATCCCATGATCAAGCTGTTTTCAAACACAACGCCTGGCACACTGGAAAAAAACGGTCCGCCGTCTCGTGTGGGGCGGAGATCGAGATACCCATTGTTCCCAAAGCTCAAAACCGGTTCACCGGTTTCCGCACTGAGTGCAACCAACTCGTGACCGTCCGCGTAGATAACGCGCTTGTCTTCGCCGTCCTGCCACCACATCAATCCCCGCTGGGGCGCACCNTCGCCGNCATCGTAATAGCNCCACAACTCTTCGCCTGTTGCNGCGTCAAGTGCAAAGGCTACNAGTCGAGGTGATAAACCGTAGAGCACACCGTCGACAATCAGNGGACTGGTAAACATGGTGGAACGANTNCCGCGAAGCNNACCGGAATTGTAGGACCAGGCAACTTCCAACTGATTCACATTGTCGCGAGTTATTTGGGTTAGAGGAGAGTAATGGGTACGAGCTGAATCACCGAGGTAAGTATCCCAGTTAGTGTTAAGCACTGACGTGTCTTTCCTGTTCGGTGGCATGCATGCATGCAATGCGACTNCAANCAAACCGATTGAAATAGGATNGCGCATTTTTGTGAATGCCTTAAACATTGCTCTATGNTGCCACAATGCAAGCTGACACAGAAAGTAGTTTCAAAAACACTCGCAATTTCCTAACGCTATGCATGCTTCGCTAGAGTGACAGCCGGTAAGTGTTCCAAATCGTCAATGAGGGTTACAACTGTGAGTCGTCGTGTGGTGATTATCATGTCGCAACCCAACATATATTCAGTCAGGTCTTTTGTTTGATAATCTCTACTCCACTGTAACCGATTTGAATTAACCTGAGTCTAAATTTGACTCACCGTTTGCCCAGTATCTTTGCGTGTGACTGGGTTCGACAGCAGCGACAAAACTTCCATCACCGAATTCAAAACCCTTTTTCTTATTCTTGCTCTTATATTTTAAGGTGTCATCAATTATGGGCAATTTAAGTCTTA
>NZJB01000075.1 GCA_002691885.1 Gammaproteobacteria bacterium | reverse complement strand
CAGATTGACGTGTGTGTGGTGGGTAGCGACCGGACCGCCCGAAACGGAGATGTCTGTAACAAGGTCGGCACTTATCTGAAGGCTCTGGCTTCCTACGACAACGGCATTCCTTTTTACGTAGCTCTTCCGCTTTCCTCAATTGATTTCTCCCTTGAAGCTGGGTTGAACCGGATCTCCATCGAAGAACGTGATGGCAATGAAGTCACTGAAGTGGTCGGACTCATGCCTGACGGACTGCCTGGACGGGTTCGCATAGCGCCGCCGGGAGTTATGACAAACAATCCGGGCTTCGATGTGACTCCCGCCCGCCTGGTTACTGCGCTAATTACAGAACACGGAGCGGTGGAGGCGGAAACGGAGTCAATTTCAGCTTTGCAGGGTTTGGGCGACCGTTGATTCAGCCCGGAGGCCAAGCCAAGGGACGGCCTCCGAGAATATGAAGATGAAGATGAAAAACGGTTTGGCCGCCATGGCTTCCGGTATTGATGACATAGCGAAAGCCCGATTCCTCCAGGCCTAGCTGGTTCACAATTCTGTTGGCGGCGACCATGAGCGCGCCGAGCAGCGGCTCATGCTCTTCTGAGCGATCATTGACCGCTGAAAGATGTTTTCTGGTTATGACGAGAACGTGTGTCGGCGCAACTGGATTGATGTCGTGAAAAGCGTAGACATGATCATCCGAATAGACCTTGTTCGAGGGTATTTCGCCTGAGATAATTTTGCAGAACAAACAATCATTGGACATCAGTCACTCCTGCTGGTCGAAACTTTGGTCGGCAGATCGATGCAGACCCCGCATCGAGAGCCCTTCCTGGTTGTCGATATGCTATAACTAATGCTCTGCAATTCGAAGTTGAATTTCATGCGCCTACTTTTGCTCGTCCCTTGCTTTATTTTCTCGCTCTGTGTGGCGAATGCTCAAAACGAACCCGCACGCTACGGATTTCGCGTTGTGGATGTCTATCCACATGATATGTCCTCCTTTACGCAGGGGCTGGTATTCCATGAAGGTTTTCTCTATGAAGGAACCGGAAAACGCGGGGTTTCTAAGCTCAGTAAAGTCTCTCTCGAAGATGCCCGTGAAATAATGAGTAAACCGCTCGGACGCCGCTACTTCGGTGAGGGTATCCAAATTGTTGGAGAAAAAATCTACCAGCTCACCTGGCAATCGCATATGGTGTTTGTCTACGATAAAAATGACTTCACGCAACTGGGCACGCACTACAATCCGACCGAAGGCTGGGGGCTCGCTTTTGATGGAGAGCACTTAATACTGAGCGATGGTTCCGCCCGGCTTCAGTTCCTTAACCCTGGAGATTTTGCTCCCGTTCGCTCGGTTGAAGTCACGCTGGAGGGATCACCGGTAAATAACCTGAACGAACTGGAGTACATTAATGGTGAAGTTTGGGCGAATGTGTGGCAAACAGACTTCATCGTCAGAATTGACCCGGCAACGGGCGGCATCAATTCTGTTGTAGATCTCACGGGTTTATCTGACCAGACCGAGCAAGGAAGCAACGAAGCAGTGTTGAACGGTATTGCTTGGGACGCCGAGTCCGAGAGGCTGCTTGTTACCGGTAAACACTGGGCGCATCTGTTTGAGATTGAGCTGGTGGGTCTTTGATGTGGGTTCAACGGCGTATTGAGCTGATAGCCAAGTCGAAAGGATTCCATCTGGTAACTGAAGAAATTAGCCTGCAGCTTCCGGAATTGGCGCGCTTGTCCGTTGGCTTAGCGCATTTTTATCTGCAGCACACGTCGGCTTCCTTAAGTTTGAATGAAAATTTTGATCCTGCCGTCCGCGGCGATATGGAAACGTATTTCAATCGGCTGGCGCCGGAAAACGCACCGTATTTCGAGCATGTTGAAGAAGGTCCGGATGATATGCCTGCTCACCTGAAGTCAGCGATTCTGGGGAGTGAACTCACCGTTCCCGTGCGTGATGGTCAACTACAGTTGGGAGCATGGCAGGGTATTTATCTGGGTGAACACAGAAATCGGGCTGCTGAGCGGGCCGTTATGGCCACCTTGCACGGGGAACCGGCCTAAATGGATGCAGCGGACAGCAGGCCGAATCCGCTCCCTCCAGTGGCACGTGACTGGCGCGCCGGCGTTAGATTTCTTGGTCTTGTAATGCTCTCTGTCCTGTTTATGTCTTGCGAAGCGATCTCTTACTATTCTCAGGCTGCACGAGGGCAGCTGAAGATTCTTGCAGGGCGCCAGGAAATAGAGGCCTTGCTCGCGAAGCACGATCTGTCACAGGATTTGCGGGATAAATTTGAATTGATACTGCAGATCAGAGAATTCGCCCTTTCTGAACTAGAGCTTCCCGTTGGTGATAATTACCTAACCTACGTGGATGTTGGGCGAGAGCATGTAGTCTGGAATGTATTTGCTGCGCCCGAATTTTCCACGGAGGCTGTCAGCTGGTGCTACCCCATTGCCGGATGTCTGTCCTATCGAGGTTACTTTTCGGAGTCTGAGGCGCTTTCATATGCTCGGCAGCGTGAATCAGAAGGGCTGGATGTCTATACCGGCGGTGTCGACGCCTATTCAACGCTGGGTTGGTTTGATGACTCGCTGCTGAGTACAGTGGTGGAACGCTCGGACTATCAGCTGGCAGGGTTGGTTTTTCATGAGTTGGCGCATCAAGTGGCTTTTGCCACAGGAGATACCAGCTTCAATGAGAGTTTTGCCACGGCAGTGGAAAGAGAAGGCATCAGGAGATGGTCTGAATCCCTCAACGATAAGCNTTTGTTAGACGGCGCTGAACTCAGTCTTTCACGTCAGTCNGACTTTGTCGCGCTNGTGANGCTNTGGCGCAGTCGGTTTCATGAGCTNTACGNAAGTAAGCTGCCGGATGNNGAGAAGAGAAATCGCAAGCAGGCTTTACAGTCGGAACTGCGATCAGCTTACNAATTGNTGAAGGAAAGCTGGCAGGGGTATGGGGGGTATGATGCCTGGTTTGCCAGGGAGCTCAACAATGCTCAGCTGTCCACGGTGGCTTCATACAATGACTGGGTGTCGGCATTTAATACGCTGCTAGATCAGGAAGGAGGCGAACTCAGGTCTTTCTACCGACGTGTCGCTGAACTGGCCGATCAAGAAGCGCCGGCGAGGAAAGAAGCGTTAAGGTACCTTAATTCANTGTCTGTCGAGTCGGCGCTCTAAGTTTTCGACCAGGTCGGCGTAAAAACTGGAGTCAGCATCTTTAGCCGCGGCCGATCGATAGGCTGCCAATGCTTCTTCCAGCCGTCCAGACTGTTCCAGCAGACGACCGAGGCTCCGGTCAAAAAAAGCNTTATCGGGCATAGCTCTGATGCCGGCTTGGTAGACGCGTATCGCAAGGTCTGGATAGCCGTTGTTGTTATAGGTATTCGCCATAATGTGCACTTGCGAATCGTCATCTGGGGTAAGCTCAATTGCGCGTTCGTCGTATTCGATTGCGCTTTCGTANTTCCTGCTTTCNCGCTCCAGCTCGCCAAGGGTTTGTANGGCCGCAATCAGAGACGCTGTAGTTTGTGTTTGGAGCTCAATATAACGTGCCAGGAGCGGTTTGGCTTCTTCGTAGTTTTCGAGGAAGTAATATGTANTGGCGAGGTTGCGAATTGCATCAGAAAAACTAGGATCTGCACTGATGGCTTTCCTGTATTCGTCGATGGCTTCTTCATACCGACCCAGGCTNCTGAACGTGTTNCCGCGACGGAACAATCTCTGGGCCAGACTGGCGTCGATTGTCGGCCCCTGTCGAGGCAGCGACAGTCCGTTGTAGCGATCCAGCACGGAGCTAACACCCCCGTCCTGCGCACTGCCAAGCGGCGATAGTAGAAGCATGCCCAGTGCAGCGTAGCAGGCTAATTGTTGCTTGGTCATGAACGGTCCTTTCTTGCCGTCTGCGGCGTAGCCGCGAATATACCTGAGCTTTTGGCTCGCTTCCAGATCGGTCTGACGGCTGCCTTCAAGAGAGGGTGATTGTGCCGACTTCTTCCGCCGCAGTGATTTCACCGATTATTGTGGCTTGGTCGTGACCGTTCGCAACTAGAGCCTTCAGGCAGGCCTCAGCTCGGGAACGGGGAAGGCTGATCAGTAATCCGCCGGCGGTTTGCGGATCAAATAGCANGGGAAAAAGGTCGTGATTCTGAAAATCGACNTGGTTGCTGATTCGGGCTGCATTCAGCTGATTATCGGTNTGGAGTGAACTGACTATTCCTCTGCCGAGAGTTGTTAGTGCGCCAGCAAAAGTCGGAATCTGTTCGAGAAGCAGAGTCGCGCCCATGTCATTGTCTGCCAGCATTTCCAGAAGATGACCCAGGAGTCCAAAGCCGGTGATATCTGTGCAGGCGTGAGCACCATGGGCCAAAGAAACTTCGGACGCTTTCCGATTCGACTTGAGCATGCTTTGCATGAGAGCATCCATCCACTCATGGCGNGCCTGATGGCGCATGTCAGCGGCAAGCAGGGTCCCGGAGCCGAGTGGTCTGGTGAGTATCAGAGCATCTCCAATTTTGAGGTTACTTTTCGTCAGGATGGTTTCTGGCGCCGCAAAGCCATTGACGGCCATTCCAAATTGTAATTGCTCCGCTTCTGCTGAATGCCCACCTATCAGGCTGCAGCCGTTTTCTTCCAGCGCCTCACTGCAGCCAAGCATGAGTTCTCGGAGCTGCTGCTTGCTGTATTTTCTCTCCGCGAACGGCAGCCCGGCCAGAGCCAGCGCAGAGTGGGCCTGCACGCCCATGGCATATATGTCGCTCAAACTGTGATTGGTTGCGATTTTGCCGAACAGGAACGGGTCGTGGGTAAATGCTTTGATGAAGTCCAGGCTTTGCAGGAGTATTCGTCCGTCCGGCAGTTGAATACGTGACGCATCTTCAGCGCCTCCTGATTCACTCAGTACATCGTCACGTCTTAATTCAGGGAGCTCGTCAAGAACTTCTTCCAGTACGCTGCTGGCGACTTTTGCACCGCACCCGGCGCAGCGCATGGCATGATTGCGCAGTTTGGTCTCTGCCTGTTGGTCCAGTAGCCCTGGCGCGATGTCAAGCTCAACGGACATTTGTGGCAGTTCAGAGTATTTTTTCAGGAAGCGTCGGTCGATGGTGTCCTTCAGCCTCCACATGCTGACACCCTGATAAAACAATTCGCCTCGGGTGGCGATGGCCGACTTGTTGCCCACACTGATGAGCGCCAGCGTCTTTTTTTGCGGGAAGAAGCGCTTCAGTGGTCGATCGGTTACAAAGCGGCGCAAATTTTCCGCCAGAATTTTCCCCTGGCGCACCGCGTAGACACCGGATTTCGGCCTAGGCTCGTTGCGTATGGTGGCGGCATCACCGGCCGCGAAGACAAAGTCGTGGCTCGTGGTCTGCAATGTTGGGCCAACTTCAATGAATCCATCTGCGCTCTTTGCGAGTCCGCACTGAAACGGCCATTCCGGCAAACTTGCTCCGGTTGCATAAATTGCCGCATCGCACNNCAGCTCGTTGCCATCGGTCAGCACNAGTCTGTTTTNGTCAAAGCGGTCGACGCGCCTGCCGAACCGGATTTCAACGCCCCTGTGCTCGAGTTCCTGNCGAACAAACTCTTGGCTCCTGGNGTTNTGTCCCGTCAGCAATTGATCACCTGCGGTCACGAGACAGATTTGTAGTCGTCCGGCTTTNTGTTTGCTTGTNCCCTCGCACTGATCAATNGCAATTTGCGAAGCGAAGGCCANTTCAACACTGGCCGGCCCGCCGCCAACGATNGNCAGTCGATAGTCNCGGCCTGCTGCCNNAGCGGTGCCGGCCTGTTGCTTGATGGATTCCCACTGCCTGAGAAACCTGTCAATAGGTTTCACCGCCAGCGCGTGATCAGAAGCCCCCATGATCAATGCACTGTCCGGATGTGAGCCGATGTTCAGTGACAGGCAATCAAATGGGATATCGGGTCGATGACCGAGCTCGATAGTGCGGTCTTCGAGATTGACTTTCGTGACTTCTGACTGAATCAGACGTGCGCCCGCAAACTGCGCNAGCGGGCGCAAATCAATGTGCATCAGGTCGCGGCTGTACAGACCGACAAGATGCGCAGGCAATGACCCGGAGTACGGGGTCACAACCTCTCGGGTGATCAGCGTCACCGCCAGACCGGGTACAGAATGCATGCCGAACCGGCGAAGTACCGCCAGATGACTGTGGCCGCCACCGACCAGTACCAAGTGCTTGACGATGGGTCGGATTTTCATTTCTGAGAGACCGGATGCACGGTGAGAGTTACCTGAATGTTGTCTCTGCGGGGCTCGGGTTGGACAAGGAATACTGTCATTGTACCTGTGGCAGACCTCTCAAGCATCCCGGTATAAGGCCCAGGGTTTAGGGCGGCCAAAACCGGTTGCCTCAGGGGAGGCTTGATTGACTCGCTGCGGCACCAAGGCGATCAGTTAGTCGGGTTTCCTGTCCAAATTCTGGCGAATCGGGAATCAGCTGAGACAACAGNAGAGAGCCNAGGGCAATACCAGCACCAATAAGAAAAACGGCACCATGATTAATNACCCAGACCAGACCCAGCAAGGCCGGCAAGACTACTGCAGCAATGTGATTAATGGTAAAGCTGATTGAGGAAGTTGCTGCGATATCCTCAGGCTTGGCTATTTTCTGGANGTAGGTCTTGATCGCGATCGCCATGGCAAAAAACAGGTGATCCAATAGATAAAGCGCTATCGCGACCGCGAGACTGTCAACGAATGCGTAACTGACAAAAACGACAATCAGACCAATATATTCTAATGTCAGCGCGCGCCTTTCACCGATCATGCCAATTAACCTGCCAATTTTGGGCGCGAGCCAAAANGTAAGNGCGGCATTGACCAAAGTCAGAAGNACGACGTTNTCCACGGGGAAATTGAATTTTTCCACGAGCAGAAAGCCGGCGAACACAACAAAAATCTGACGTCGGGCACCAGCGAGAAATGTCAAAGCATAGTATAGCCAGTAGTTCTTTCGCAAAAACAACTGCTTTCGCTGTGTTACTGAGTCATCAAATCTCGGGATTACAATCCAGCAAAACATGCCTATGGCTATAGCTATACCACCCGCGATCAGGTATATCAGCACGTAATCAACGTCGTAGATCAATAGATAAATATACAGAGTTCCCAGTACTAAAAAATTGCACATGGCCCTTACGCTCAGAAGTCTGCCGAGGGTTTCCGGCGCTTCATCTGTCGAGAGCCATTGCAGGCTNAATGCATTGTGGAGCGTTTCGAGATAGTGAAAGCCAATCGACATAATAANTGTACTGAAATAAAGCCATAGGGCTGTTGGATAGAATGCGGTAATCGCAGTGCCNAGCCCGAGCAGCAGCAAAGACAGGATGGCGAAGCTTTGCTGACGAATGATCAGCATAACCAGTATCGCGGTAAACGCGAGAAAGCCTGGGACTTCCCGCAGGCTCTGTAATATGCCGATTTCTTCGCCGCCGAACGATGCGCGCTCAACAACGAAATTATTGAGCATGACTTGCCAGGTTGCGAATGCAACGGTGTTGCCAATGGCCAGTAGGTAGAGAAGCGTCTTCCGGTCATGGATTATTGAGTTCAAGGCTGCTGCTTTCATCGTTTCTCCACCGAATGTAAACGTGAGCGCTTTGAGCCTGGTTGGATAACTCAAGAAAAGCGTCGGGCACGCTAGCACCATGTCTGACCNGATTATATCATCTTGTCTTATGTCTGCGCTTGAGATCTATGCTGGCCCCAGAGCCAAAAGTCAAATCGAGGAGAACGGCCTCGACCCAGCTCAGTTTTCCCTACTGGTGGGCGCGTCAGGAGGGCCTAAGTGGTTCGTACTGTACGGTCTGGATCGTTTTCTCTTCGGTGAATATTTTGCCAGCAGGGATAAGCCTCTGATGACGCTCGGCTCATCGGTAGGGGCTTGGCGGTTATGCTGTCTCGGGACAGCAACCCCTCTGCGTGCAATAGATGAACTGGCCGCTCGTTACAGCCGGGAGACCTACTCTGCCCAGCCGACTGTTGAGGAGATTACGGAGAAAATGCGTTCGATGTTAGCAGCGGCGCTGGGATCTTCAGGTGCTGGTGAGATTGCAGCGAATCAGCTGATTCAGACCCATATCGTGGCGGACCGCTGCAAAGGATTAGCAGGATCTGAATCAGCCAACCTGCAGAAATTGTCCCTGGCGGGAAGTGCGATAGCCAACGTGTTCAGCAGACGCTCGCTATCATGGTTCTTCCAGCGAACGATCTTTACCACCATGCGAGCCAGCGGGCGGGATCAGAGTCCGTTTTGTTCATTAAACGATCTGGACACCGTCATAGTCCCTCTGACCGAGGACAACGTCTCTGACGCCATGTTGGCCAGCGGGTCAATCCCTTTTTTGCTGGAGGGGGTAAGGGGTGTCAAGGGAGCTCCCAAGGGCCTCTATTGGGATGGCGGCATCACTGACTATCATTTTGATCTGCCTTTTCATTTAATTGAAGGTCTTGTTCTCTATCCACATTTCAGCCCCACGATTACGCCTGGATGGTTCGACAAAAAGCTCTTCTGGCGGCAGCCCCCTTTAGAGCATTTTGACAATGTCGTGGTAGTGACTCCCAGTGCTGAGTTCATGGCCCGTCTGCCGGGTGGCAAAATTCCCGACCGTAATGACTTTCAGCGATACAGTGAGGGCGAAAGGTTAGCAAACTGGCGCCGGGTGCTGGATTCCAGCCACGAATTGGCGCTGGAGTTCGCCGAACTGGTTGAAAATCCGGATCGTTTGGTTGTCAGAGATTTTTCCGAGCGGCCCGTTTAGGCGATCAAGGTAATCCAGTGCAGCAGGCTGTGGTTTACTCATCTGTGCCGCACAGATTTTGGCTTACCGGCCCGGCCTTGCAGAAGTCGCGCAAAAGATCGATAACATGTCTATAAACATTTCAATCATAGGATCGCTTTGGCCAAAAAAAAATGCGAAAGTTTGTTGTATCCCGCTCATGGCGTGTGCCAGCGCAGCCGCCGGTGCTGTTGTCTCGGTCGTGGCGGAAGTGGTGACCCTGCCTGCCAAGGTTCTTGGGCTCGTGGTGGATTCCCTCATCCCCTGATGGGGAGGCCGGACAGGCAAAAGGTTTAGATATCATGATTTTTAACCCTATTGATTACGACATTCCTGACGGCTACCGTCATTGGCAGGGAGACACGGCAGAGGACTATATTGGGCCGTTCTTTTTCTATATGGACGGAGAGCACCCACGAACAGCGTTCAGAGTGCAGGCCCGCCATTGCA
>NZJB01000074.1 GCA_002691885.1 Gammaproteobacteria bacterium | reverse complement strand
GTCCTGTGCACCCGCCGGCGGGGCTCCGGTCTCGGAATCGACAGCCGGACCATTTGCGATATTTTCTGCAGAGATACCCGCCAAGCCCATGCCAGACACTAGATGAGTCGCCTGCTCAGCACTGACCACCAGGTCTTCCACTCCTCGTGGCCGGGAGAGACTTGTTCGGGATGCATTTGTCCAGGTGCCAGTCAGTTCAGGGCGCTCGCCTCCCTGAGCCAGGCCTGACATTGAGTGGCCCAGTGCAAGNCCCAGAATCGCGGCCCCCAGAAACANCTTNTTGCTGTTGATCATGCCAAATCCTCCAGATAATAGGCAGCCACGCTACCCTGATTATTTGTGTACTTTTGGCGGGATTGTACTCCTTCTTGACCGGCTTATCTCCCCAATTTTAGCGTTGAGAAACGTAATTCAGTCAAGTGCCCAGACGTTGAATTTGCAGGCCATAAAGCGATACTCTGTCCCAGACACAACAAATATGTATTCAATCACAGGGGCCATCATGAACCGTGCAGACCTTACCATGCTGATTCGTCAGCGCTTATGCGTGACCTTTTTTTTCGTGGCCAGCTTAACTGCAGCAAACGCGACTGCTCAGGGTGAATGGATCACTCTGATCGACGGAACTGAGGGAATTGAAAATTTCACTCCGCTCGGGGATGCGAACTGGACTGCCGAGATGGCTTCCATCCGCGCGACCCAAGGCAGCGGCGCCTCTTGGCTGGTCAGCACGCAAAGCTACGAAAATTTTGAAATTCGGGTCGAATTTTGGGCATCCCATGATGCCAACAGTGGAATTTATCTTCGCTGTCAAAACCCCGAGCGGATCACCGATCGCGACTGCTATGAGGCCAACATTTTCGACCAGCGCCCGGAAGCCGCCTATGGCACGGGAGGTATCGTCCATGTGGCGCCAGTTTCTGAACCCTTACCTAAAGCGGGTGACCACTGGAATATCTACCGAATTGTGATGGATGGCGACCATCTCATTGTGGAATTGAATAATGAGCAAACCGTTGACGTGAGAGACGACAAGCTCGTCAGTGGCCCTTTTGCCCTTCAGTGGGCCCGCGGTGAGATGCGGTTTCGCAAGGTTCAAATCAGGGAACTTTGACAGGATTTTTAATTTGGTGGGGACAAGGCGTCAATACAACGTCCGAGACGACATGAAAGATCCGTTCGTTCAGGTCGGTCTGGATGACATCAAGCTTGAAGATTCACTTCGAAAAAACGCGCCGCTGTTTCAGACGCCATCAGAGGTCTTCGCCTAGTACAGCAGTCGCACAGAGCTATCTTGCGCGCATCGCTACGCGACGATACTCGCGATATTCCGGCTTCCAGAAATTTCGCTCAATGTGACCTTTGAGTTCTTCCTCACTAGTGCGAAGCGCCCAACCTTCGTCCTGAGCGACGCGAGCAACGGCCAACGCAATCTCCTTGCTTATTCCCGTCAGCGAGGTCAGCGGTGGCAGGATACCGCCTTCAGGGGCATCCTCCACTGGCGCCAAGTCCGCGAGCGTTTTGCTGGCGACCATGAGCATCTTATCTGTCACTCTCGATGCCATAGCAGAAATTACTCCCAAACCAACCCCCGGAAAAATATAGCTGTTGTTACACTGGGAAATCTCGAAGCTGCGGCCCTCAAAGTCGACCCGGCCAAAAGGGCTTCCGGTAGCGACGATTGCCTGGCCTTTGGTCCACTTCAGCACGTCTGCAGGGTGCGCCTCGACCAGTTTCGAGGGATTACTGAGAGGGAATATAATCGGAGTTAGACAGGTGTCATGCATGGCCTTTATCACAGCTTCCGTGAACAGACCCGGAATGCCCGATGCACCGATCAGCACCGACGCGCCGGCATTGTCTATAACATCGTATAAACCGGGATTGGAGCCCGGTTCAGTTAATGACCAGGATGCGATTTCGCTCCGACTCTGAACCAGGCGCGCCTGAAAATCTCTCAGATTTTCAGAGCCCTCCACCAGTAAGCCTTCCCTGTCCACCATAAAAATCTGTCGACGGGCAGCCTGATCGTCGAGACCCTGCTCAACCATTGCCGAAATAATCAACTCGGCGATGCCGCAGCCAGCGGATCCGGCTCCCACTAGGACAAACCGCTGATCACACAGTTGCTCACCCTTTTTTCTACAGGCTGCCAGCAGTGAACCCAGGGTAATCGCGGCTGTTCCTTGAATATCATCATTAAAGCAGCACACCCGCTCCCGATGCCGCTGCAGCATAGGCATGGCATTGGGCTGGGCAAAATCCTCGAACTGGATCAAAACTCCTGGCCACCGCGCCTGCAGAGCGTCGATAAAACCATCAACAAACGCGCTATATTCAGAAACGCTGATTCTCGGAGACCGTCGCCCCATATACATTGGATCTTCCAGGGCTTGCCGGTTGTTTGTGCCCACATCAAGTGCAACCGGCAGCGTGTAAGCCGGAGAGATACCACCACAGGCGGTGTACAGGGACAGCTTGCCGATCGCAATACCCATGCCGCCAACCCCCTGGTCGCCCAGTCCCAGCACCCGTTCCCCGTCGGTCACCACCACTACCTTAACTTTATCCTTTGTAACGCTGCGCAAAATTTCGTCCAGAAATTCACGATCGTCATAAGAAACAAAGATGCCGCGGGCACTGCGATAGATGTCAGAGAAATGCTCACAGGCATCACCGACAGTAGGGGTATAAATGATCGGGAGCATCTCCACTAGATGCTCTGACAGCAGGCGATAGAATAACGTCTCGTTGTTGTCCTGAACGGCCCGCAGGTAAATATGCTTGTTGATCGGTTCGTCAAAACTGCAGTACTGCTGATAGCAGCGTTCAACCTGCTCCTCGATAGTTTCATAAACGGGAGGTAACAGACCAATCAAATTGAACCTACGTCGCTCCTCATGAGAAAACGCTGACCCTTTGTTCAGTAATGGCGTCTCCAGCAGAGAAGGGCCTGCGTACGAGATATAAATGGGTTTGGCTTCAGACATCAGAATTCCCGCTAGAAAAAGTAATTTTTCAGTACCGGCGCTCATGCAACCCGTCGCATCAGAAACGCACCGCCAAGCGCACATAAAGCCACCGGCGTGAGTACTGCCATCAGCGGGCTGATGCCATAGATCAGGCTCACCGGTTCTATCATGCGCTGTATCAAAGTGAACGCCAACCCGGTGCCAATCGCAACGAAGATCCGGAAACCCATGGTCGCCTCCCGCAGNGGTCCGAATACAAAAGAAATCGCGAGCACAACCAGCGCCAGAGTGGACAGCGGCTGCAGCAATTTTTTCCAGAACGCGAGAAAGTAAACACCGCTGTCCAGCCCTTCTGAGGAAAAGAACTTAGCGAAACGGTATAGGCCGGAGAGCGACTGTTTATCCGGCTCCACCAGCAACACACTAAGCAACTCCGGAGAAAGGTCGGCCTGCCAATCCTCTTGAAGATACCGGCTGGTGATAACCTGCCTCTCGGCGAATAGGCTTTGGCTCACATTCACCATACGCCAATAGCCCCCATCCGCCGTGGAGACATATTCGCCAGACTCTGCGAAGCTGGCAGACTCCAATTCNCGCCGTTCGTTNACGCGATATCTGCTCACGCCAATCAGCTGNTCACCTCCCGGTGCAATGGCATTAATNTGGATGTAGTCATCGCCGATCTTNCGCCAGGTTCCTGCCTCGGAATTGATCGAGGTCGACCCACTCAGCTGGACTGCNTTGTTCGAATTAGCAATTTCCTCCANCGGGGGTGNGACAAATTCTCCGATAATCAGACTCAGCAGCATGACGATAAAAGTCGGCTTCAGAACAGAACCTACTATACGCCACTTGTGGACGCCGGCTGACTGCATCACAACCAGCTCATTATTGGAAGAGAGAACACCCAGACCGATCAGGGCACCACCAAGAGCGGCGTAAGGGAGCAATTCATACAAACTGGTAGGGGTTGTCAAAATAACAAACATCACAGCATTGCCCGCATGATAATTGATACCGGCTTCACCCAACTCATCNACAAGAGAAAAAATGACATCCAGGNNCACTACGACACCAAGTACCACGATCATTGCGAGCAACACCGCCTGACTGATATGCCGGTCCAGAAGCTTCATGCTGACTGAAGCAGCCTCAACCTGAAACCCTCTGGGCCTGCACGAAGGAGGATAGCTCCTGCCACTGCAAACAGCCCATGCACCCACCAGAGCCCGAACGCAGGGCTGAGGTCTCCGTCAGCCATACGGTCGCGGCAGAATTCCAAGGCAATAAAATAGCCAATGTAAACCAGCACAGCCGGGAACAGTTTAGTNAAGCGCCCCTGGCGAGGGCTGACGCGGCTCATGGGCACAGCGATCAAAGCAATCACCGGAATCAAAAGCAACACAGAAATGCGCCATTGCAGTTCTGCACGATACGCAATGTCATCAGAGTNGAGTAGNGACCAGGTACTCAGCGTAGNCTCCTCCAGCACTTCNTCAAACTCAGGGGGAGGAGGCAGCCGAATAGCCTGAGCGTCGAACTGACCTACTCGGAATCCTCCCGACCCCGGCGTCCCGTCATATTGCAATACGTTCTCAAGTCGCATGAAGCGCGCACCAGTCGCTTGGTCAATTTCTGGTCGTGCACTGTCAGCAAGAATGATTCTTGGCGGCTCTCCGGATGCCTGCCCTGCTGGTGTCAGCGCGACAAAAACATTGGCCAGCTCACGCTCACCTCCGNTGGCACTCNAAATCCTTTCCGCATAGGTCACCCGTTCTCCGCCGCCAAAGGTTTGAAACTGACCNGCAACAATCAGATCCANTTCCGTCAACTCATCTTGAGCCAAGCTGATCTGCTCACTTTCTTTCAAACCCATTGGAGCGAGATAGAGNNCCAGNACTGCCATAAGTGCTGTGATCAATGCGGCAATCCCCATTACGTTCATNAAGAGGCGACTCTGACTATATCCCGCGCTCATCAGTACCACCATTTCGTTATCGCCATACATGCGTCCAAAGGCCAGAATGATGGCCAGAAAGAACGCCAGAGGCACNATNACGAGCAGAAACTCAGGAATCCGATACAGCATTAGCAAAAGCAGGATGTCTGGCGCTTTCTCCCCGGCAATCGCCTCGGCCAGATACTGGACGAAGCGTCCAGTCAGCACCACGAAAAGCAGGACAGAAGCCACCACTGCTGCAGTTTGCAGAATCTGTCTTGACAAATATNTAAAGACAATCACGGTCNTGCCTGCCAACAGAGAAATGGTTTTTTTTCAGAATGATCGGTAGAGACTAACCCGAGACCGATGACAAAAAGAACCCGAATCAAGCATCCAACTCCACGGTAAGCNCTTCTGCCGAACCGTCGAATGTGAGACTGTAAATTCTCCCANCTCTCTCGATATTGACAAGATTTGACTGATCCGACCAGACATCCCGGAGCGTGAGGTTCACAATTGTAAATGCCGTGATGTCATCTTGAGCAGGTATTTCCTGATAAACCCAGAGGAATTGCCCGTCTACCTCTTCTCCAACGTAAGACAAGCCAAGCACTTCGGAGTTTCCTTCACGAAAGCTTGCCTCAATTGAAAAACGGTTAATCACATAGCTACTGAACAATTCCCGCGATTCACGGGATTCCGCGAGCATCTGTCGCTCGCCAAAAATCAATCCTGCCGCATGCTCGGCATCATGTATGAAGAAGCGGTGCATGACTTCAATGTTGCCGGTGTTTTCATTGAACCGTATTCGGGTGACTGCATTTTTCTGCTGATGCGCTTCACCGGTCGAAAGCACGAGCAGGCACAGCAGGACGCCGCCAAAGCTGAGTGCTGCTCGACGCACCGCTCGCAAACCGGTGGCTATGATTATGCTACTGCTCCGTTTCCTCATCCCCACCACTTTCATCGTCTTCCTCTGAGGACAGCTCAGTTTTTGTGTCCTGCATGATATCCCGACCAACCAGGCTACCACTACCCTGCCGCTTAAAGGATTCGATTCTTGACGGGATGATCCGGCGTGGATAGTAGTTATTCTCTGTGTCGACATCTGCAGTTTCCTGCAGCGGATCAATGACAATGCTGACAATGTCTTTCTCGGTTACCACAAGCTTTTTCACCGCCGCGGGTGAGCGCCGCCAGATTTCAGCNGGAATTCTCATCTCCTCACTGCTGCCGTCCGCATAGTCAAACTGCAGAAGGATAGGCATTACCAAACCACCCTGATTGGAAAAATCCAGAATGTANTAGTTAAGATCTTCGGAAATTGCGCGCTCNAGCACAGCTCGCTCCCAGGGTTCTAGCCCTTCCAGAAAGCTACTATAGCGATTGCGTTCGACATTGGTTACGGTGAATTGGTCATTGTCGTCATAGAAATCTCTGACGTCTGGATTCCGCTCAACCCAGGTCAGGCGACCTTCCTGACGATTTCGTTCCACATAAACACTCGGTGGCAGCGACTTCTCGAATTCGCGCTGACGGGCAAAGTCTATGTCAGGATTCTCGGTATCCATACGCATCTGATAAACGCGATCCAAAGCAATATCGACNTGATCAGTAGTATAAAACCAGCCGCGCCAAAACCAGTCGAGATCGATGCCAGAAGCTTCTTCCATTGTGCGGAAAAAGTCNGCCGGAGTCGGGCGTTTGAATGCCCAGAGTCGNGAATATTCTTTAAACGCAAAATCAAAGAGCTCGCGACCCATTATCGTTTCTCTCAGGATGTTGATGGCAGTCGCAGGTTTAGAGTACGCATTGGGACCCAATCGGAGCACGCTGTCGGATTGCGTCATGACCGGGACCTGATTCTGAGATTCCATATAGTCGGTAATGTATCTTGGCTCCACCCCCCAGGGAATTTCCGCATCCCACTCGCGTCCCGCCACGGAATCGAGATAACTGTTGAGCCCCTCGTCCATCCAGGTCCACTGCCTCTCGTCCGAGTTAACAATCATCGGAAAGAAGAAATGACCAATCTCATGAATCACAACACCGATCAGGAACCTCTTCTCCGCGAGGGAATAGGTGCGAGAGCCGTCTTCCTGCAACTCAGTCCGAGGCCCATTGAAAGTGATCATCGGGTACTCCATACCGCCCACAAATCCGACATTTACCGACTGCGCGGTTGGATAGGGGTAATCAAAGGAAAACCGGCTGTATACCTCCAGGGTATGGATTACCACCTCAGTAGAGTAGTCNGACCAGAGCGTNCCGCCTTCTTTAGGGTAGAACGACATTGCCATGACGGTTTCCTGATCAGCANCGGGCTGCTGATGGCCTTTTGCATCCCAGATAAACTTGCGAGAAGAGGCCCAGGCAAAATCCCGAACGTTCTCAGCGGCGAAACGCCAGGTCGCAGTCTGAGCAGTGCCTTCGCGCTCGTTGTCCAGCGCTTCATCCGGAGTGACAATGTAAACTGGTCGCTCAGCGCTCCCTGCTTCCTCCAGCCGGTCACGCTGCTCCCGGGTCAGCACGTCAGCGGGATTCTGTAACTCACCCGTTGCCGACACGATATGATCAGCCGGTACAGTCATGGAAACTTCGTAATCTCCGAATTCCAGCGTAAATTCGCCAGAGCCAAGAAACTCCTTGTTTGTCCAACCTTCATAATCCGTGTAGGCAACCAAGCGGGGAAACCACTGCGAGAGGGCAAAGATATAGTTTCCTCCGTCCCGTTCATCTTCCGGGAAGTGCTCATAACCACCTCGTGGGGATAACACATCACCATTGACGATGTTGTACTCAAAATCGATGCGCATCTCGACGTCATCACCAGGGCGGAGCGGCTCCAGAAGATCGACGCGCATCAGAGTCCCGACAACTGTATGAACCAACTCATTTTCCCGGCTGTCTGAAACGGCATTGATCTGATGCCCCAGATTAACATCGGACTGATACTGCAATGCCCTTAACTGACCGAGACTGATACTCGCCGGGTCATTGCTGTCAGCATCAGGGCTGGACCCATTGAAAGTGCCGCTCACTTCCGCCATCGAATCTGAGCGAAACCGATTCTGATCTAGCTGGAGCCACAGATANGTCAGCGTGTCAGGAGAGTTGTTCTGATAGCGAATGAGCTCTGTCGCCGACAGGCGCTGACTGTCTTCNTCTAAAACGGCCTCGATGTTGTAGTCAACTTCCTGCTGCCAATATTCATGGCCNGGTGCTCCGGCAGCGTTACGGTACACATTAGCTGTAGGTAACACTTCATCCAGCTGACGAAATTTGTCCTGAAACGATCCTTTNGTCTGCTGAATGCCCTGCCCCTGCAAGGCNCCCGCCCACAGGAAAGCAAAAAGCAACAGGCTTAATCGTCGCGTGGTNAACATGNTTCGGGCTCTCCTGAAATTGCGGGGACTAGGGAAAGGATGATACTCTTTTTTGAGTCTAAGTTGCTGGGCCTGACGCCAAACAGACTCCAACTCAGACTTGCGTAACTCAGCTTCGGGCTGAACCTTTTACTACTGTACCGGATCGAACCTCAGGCGTTAATTTTGGCAGCCATCTTATTGGGATTGAGGTGGCGCACGTCGGTGCCCGCCACCATATAGATCACGTGCTCACAGATATTCTTAGCATGATCCCCNACTCTTTCCATCGCGCGCAGGGCCCAGAGCACGTTCAGAACTTTGCTGATGGTCGAGGGATCCTCCATCATGAAAGTGACCATAGAGCGCATGGCAATCGCGTAGCCGTTGTCGACGCTCTTATCCTCTTGCACAACAGCAATCGCCNCACCTGCGTCGTACCGGGCGAATGAATCCAGCGCCCTGTTTATCATACNNTGGACTTTGTCTCCCAGNCTGNGCAAATCAACGATNCCTTCCGGAAATTCGCCTTGCTCGCTCATTTTGATCGCTGCTTTGGCAATCTTGGAGGATTCGTCTCCGATTCGTTCAAGGTCACGTATGGCTTTCACAATCGCCAGAACCAGGCGCAAATCTCTCGCTGCTGGCTGGCGTCTGGCGATGATCAGATTACACTCTTCATCGATCTTCATCTCCATCTGATCCAGCACGTCATCATCAGTGGCGATTCGCTCTCCCAATGNACTGTCAGCTTCAATAAGTGCCTGCATGGCGCCTGAAAACTGTTTCTCTACCATTCCACCCATTTCCAGCATGTGGTTCTTAAGCTCTTCCAGATCCGAGTTGAACTGTTGGGAAATATGGGAGCTGGGTTTATCGGTGCTTGCATCCATAGAGTCTAATTCCAGGTGGCTGAACTTAAGTGTCTGCATCGAAGCGTTCTANACGGTGGATCATATCACTGANCCGCGANACTCTGCCTTGAGAATCCGATCTGTCAGCCGTACCTACCNGTAATATAGTCTTCTGTCTGTCTTTCCGAAGGGTTAGTGAACAAGATGTTGGTGCTGTCAAATTCCACCAGCCGACCCACATCCATGAACGCAGCGTAGTCTGACACTCGAGCTGCCTGCTGCATATTGTGAGTTACGATTAGTATCGAATACCTGGCGCTCAACTCATTAATCAATTCTTCAATCCTCAAGGTAGAGATAGGATCCAGAGACGATGCCGGCTCATCGAGCAGCAGCACTTCCGGCTCCACAGCGATTGTACGCGCAATCACTAGCCTCTGTTGTTGACCTCCGGAGAGCTCTAAGGCATTGTCNTCGAGCCTGTCCTTCACTTCATCCCAGAGCGCGGCTGCTCGAAGAGCATCCTCAATCATCTCATCGAGGATCCGGCGGGAATTAATGCCCTGAATTCTGAGCCCATAGGCGACGTTCTCGTAAACTGACTTAGGAAACGGGTTGGGTTTCTGAAAGACCATGCCCACCCGGCGACGCAAATCGGCAACGTCAATACTCTCATCGTAGATATCATAATTGTCGATCCTGACCTTGCCTCTGATATGACAGTCGTCGATGAGGTCATTCATACGGTTGAAACAACGCAATAAGCTGGATTTGCCACAACCACTGGGGCCAATAAATGCCGTCACCCTGTTCCTGGGGATGCTGAGAGTGATATCCCGAAGCGCATGGATGTCTTTGCTGTAGTACAGATTCAGCTTCTCGATGTCGATACAGGCATCGGATTCAGTCTTTGCCTCTATCGCAGAACTGCCCTCGGCCTGAGAACCGCGCTCAGTATTCTCGATCATATGCATTAANACCCCGAGCCGTGATTATACATCGAGACTTCTGNAGGTTTNCCGCAAACGATCACGAAGCACCGTTGCAGNCAGATTGAGAATCGCGATCACGCTAACCAGCAAAAGAGCAGTAGCGAAGACCAATGGCCTCGCGGCTTCAATATTTGGACTCTGGAACCCCACATCGTAGATATGAAAACCCAGATGCATGAATTGCTGGTCCAGATGAACATAAGGATAAATGCCATTTACCGGCAGAGAGGGGGCTAGCTTTACGACACCAACCAGCATCAAAGGCGCAACTTCCCCCGCCGCTCTGGCAATAGCCAAAATCAGTCCGGTCATCATGGCAGGGCTGACCATAGGTAAGACTATCCGCCAGATCGTCTCGAACTTGGTCGCACCAAGTGCCAGAGAGCCCTCCCGAACGCTTCTGGGGATTCGCGTAAGCCCCTCTTCCGTCGCGACGATGACAACCGGCACGGTGAGCAAGGCAAGTGTCAAGGCCGCCCATAGCAGCCCGGGCGNACCAAAAGTGGGCGNNGGNANGGNNTCAGCNTAGAACAACTGATCGATTTCACCACCAATGAGATANACAAAAAATCCGAGGCCAAAAACNCCGTAGACGATAGAAGGGACACCGGCGAGGTTATTCACTGCGACCCTNATNATGCGGGTAGTNATTCCTTGCTTGGCGTATTCCCGCAAATAGACTGCAGCTATCACGCCAAATGGAGTCACAAAAAGAGACATCAGAAGTACCATGACCACCGTGCCGAATATGGCAGGGTAGACACCTCCTTCCGTGTTGCCCTCCCGTGGCTCGCCCGTCAGGAACTCCCATAACCGCTGACTGTACACTGACAGCTTACCAGTCAACGACAGATTATTGGGCTGATATGCACGAACAATCTCGGCCAAGGGTATCAACACCTCAACATCATTTGATGCTCTCACCAATACGCTATCACGCTCAATCTGAGCATAAAGCTGATTAAGCTGGTGCTGCAGGCTCGCCAGTTCAACCTGAATTTCTAGACGCTGGGCACTAAATTGCTGAGTCAGGGTCGGGCTCAACTCACCCTCTAGCATCGCGGCTCGCTCCCTCAATCCGAGCCGTTCAAGATCACTAGTCGCTGTGGCGAGCTGAACACTCTGAATCGACTGAATCAGTTTATCCAGTTTCCTGACCTCATCCAGACGCGATTGAAACTGAGTCCACAGCGACTGATCATCTAACAGTGCAATGGATGGGTCTATATCCTCGCCCAATACCAAGGAACTTATTGCGCCATAAAAGACCCCGNCCTGTTTNCGCTCAAAAACCGCAACTCGCTCGGGTGTTGAGACCTCTGTTACGAAGTCCGACAAAACCCAGGCAAAGTCAATGCCGTTCAGGTCCCGATTGCCTAGTTTCCAGAGATCTCTTCGATAAAGTTCCTGGCCTGGGTCCACACTTAGACCGGAAGCAATCAGAACCTCTGCTGCAACCCACTCTGTTCTAGTAACCTCGCCGATCAACTCTGTTGAATTAAACCCTGGCGCAAGGTAGGTTCCCTGGCTCACTTCGTTAGGCCAAAAATGGCGCAGGCCATTCACTGCCANCACGCCGAGCAAGCCAAGGACCATGATAATGCTGATCGCAACCGCGCCCGCATTAAGCCAGATCCACGGCGTCCCGGTCCTGGACCATTTGCTGAACTTCCGTCTCATATCAGACTGTAGCGCCTCCTCAAGCGCTGCCGAACCAACTCAGCAATCGTGTTAACTAAAAACGTGAAGGCAAACAACACCAGAGCCGACAAGAAGAGGACACGGTAGTGACTGCCGTTCACATCTGTCTCGGGCACTTCCACTGCAATATTTGCGGCCAGCGTCCGCATACCTTCGAATATATTGATATCCATAATTGGCGTGTTTCCGGTCGCCATCAGCACGATCATGGTCTCACCAACTGCCCTGCCGAATCCGATCATCAAAGCACTGAATATGCCCGGGCTCGCGGTGGGCAAAATCACCTTAGCGAGGGTTTGCCAAGGCGTTGCTCCAAGAGCAAGCGATCCATTACTCAACTGCCTGGGCACAGTAAATATCGCGTCCTCTGCAATCGAAAAAATAGTCGGTATTACCGCGAAGCCCATGGCAAATCCGACAATCATCGCATTGCGCTGGTCATATGCGAGCCCGAGTTCCGACCCTAACCAGGCTTTGATATCCCCGCCAAAAAGCCAGAACTCAAACGGCCCGGCAACCCATANGGCNAACCAGCTACTGANGATTANNACGGGAACCAGCAGGGCCGCCTCCCAGCCNTCAGGAATGCNGTGTCGAANCTGCCTTGGAAAAAACATCCAGGCCNCGCTGGCAGTCAGAATGGTCACCGGCAGCAATATGACGAGGGCAAACACCCCCAGAAGGTTCTGTTCGACAAATGGCGCGAGCCACAGGCCTGCTAAAAACCCAAGAACAACCGTGGGCAGCGCTTCCATAAGCTCCACCAGCGGTTTGACTGTCCTTCGCATGCCGNGAGCCATNAAGTAACCGGTAAAAATCGCACNACAAACTGCCAGAGGAGCGGCCANCAGCATGGCGNAAAATGCCGCTTTNAGCGTGCCAAAGGTCAGNGGCATCAACGAATATTTNGGCTCATANACATTCNCNGATGCAGATGACTGCCANACAAAGNCAGGATCAGGATAGCCTTCATACCAGACGCGTTTCCACAGCGCAGACCANGAAATTTCNGGATGAGGACTGTCTATNTGATAGGTNNGGAACTGGCCNGATTCAGATTCAGTCAGCAACAGATCACCTCNCGGTGAGATNGTCATCGCTTCAANNCCCTCACCAANCAGCGCCTGCTCTGCGAGCAATCGGTCGGCTGTGGTATTGAACAGNCTNAATACGCCATTTNTNTCTACCACACCGATATTTTTCTNCCTTTNTTCACTTTCGAGCTGGTAAAGCGGGACCTGCGCCGCNAGAAAAANNCTGGCTTGATGCAAGAGCAGTTCTCCACTTCTGACATCAAANAACCATTGACCNATCTGACCCAGATCGTCGGCAATCATCAAAGATNGACCNCCCACTAGCATCTNAGCATCCACCACCTTACCGGGTTGGTTCGCAATAGCGTCACTGCTGAAGGATTCCGCCCCGCCCTCAAGTAAACCGCGGATCGAGAATCCTAATAAGCGGTCATCCTGGTCTAACGCGAATACATACTGATGACTCCCATCAATGAAAACTCGTGATGCGCCAGNGACNTGTGCTTCAGATCTTGCTNCATTCCATTCGTANTCTGGCACNGATGCGGGGTTGAGCAAGGCCGTCANACTNCTCTGCCTTGTACCAGTAGCCAGTTCGATTTGACCATTCGCTCCGACCGCAACGATCTGAATTTCATCTCCCTGTTGCGAGATTGCCAGTCCACTTACGGACTCCGACATTGTGAACAGCGGCAGACGACCAANAGGATNNGANTNGCGNGGAGACACGTCGCGAGCTCCAGCTTCNGGCCAGGCCNCCGNATCGTATTCTGCCGACANCAGCAAGACCTCGCCNGNATTGAGGCCAATCGCCATNANGGTCCGCNCCCCGGTTGACAAGGCTACTGCCGANACTTCAGCGCTTTGCGCNACNGGCAGTCGGCTCGTCTGAACGATGGATTCGCTACCCAGATCAATCAGGCTGAATTGACCACTTTGATCGAGACGCAACACGAATTCTGAGCGNTCATCAATGGNCAGCANCACAGGCGANAAGCGCATTGCCTGAGNCGGCGCCGCCGAGAAAGNNGCCACGNGAGNGATNTCAGCAGGAACAAACAGAGGNCGGACNACGTATATCAGATANGCCANAAGCATCACCAGAGTGGCGAGAANGCCNATACCACCAAGNGAAATGGTNGCTGTNGCNNCGCAATCGAGAGTCTNGCGGTATTTACGCCGGCCTATNGCCTGCTTTNGCAGGCNCTCAGCTGCNGNNAGAGCACTGTTGTTAGCCTTGCTCATAACTACCTCTGACTTNTGCCANTTCGCTTTCNCCGGTCTTTTGCCTGAGTCGCGTTGGTGGGTNAATCATGGGCNGTCTAGCCCGAGACTCTNNCGANCTAACCNCACGACTTCAACNGGCAAGGGCACATAGCCATCGCTCTTNACCAGATGCTGACCTTTCTCAGANAAGATCAATTTCAAAAATTCTNTTTCGAGCGGTGGAAGATCAGCATTGGGCGGCTTGTTCAGATAAATATAGAGAAAACGGGACAGNGGATAACTACCAGANNCGGCATTCGCGNCATTGGCTTCGACAAAATCTTGGCCNTCTCGCCCAACAGGCACAGCACGCACGCCGGCAGTACGNTAGCCGATACTCGAATAGCCGATTGCATTGATCGATGTGCCAACAGCCTGGACAACTGACGCAGAGCCAGGCTGCTCGTTTACATTTTTGCGAAAGTCACCCCGACACAATACTTNNGTTTTAAAGTAGCCGTAGGTGCCGGAAACTGGATTACGACCAAACAGCTGGATATTTCGATGGAGCCAGGGGTCAGGCAATCCTAATTGCCCCCACTCAGAGAAAGACCNGAGGCTACCACAGCGCTGATTGGCAGAAAATATGGCATCTAACTGTTCAATGGTCAGCCCAGAAATCGGGTTATCCTTATGAACGTAAATTGCCAACGCATCAAGGGCAACCGGAACCGCTGTTGGTCGGTAACCGTAACGGGTTTCAAACGCTTCGATTTCGCTATCCCTGAGTTCTCGGGACACCGGCCCAACGTTTGCAGTGCGTTCTGTCAGCGCCGGCGTCGCAGTAGCAGAGCCGGCCGCCTGAATTTGAATAATAACGCTGGGATAAAATCTGCGAAAAGCATCGCTCCACCGAATCATCAGATTAGCCAAAGTATCAGAGCCGACGCTAGTTAAATTGCCGGCGATGCCGGTGACCGGAACATACTCCGGAAACCTGCTCTCTTCCGCACCCAAAACGGGCAGGGCAAACAGCCCCAAGAACAGCGACGTCAAAATGATTCGAGAGGCTTTTAGCAATAGGATCAANTCAACAACCCGACGGCAGACGGTTTATATGGATCAGACATATTAGCGCTGGGCTCCAAATACACAGAAGTCGCTTGGTCAAGGCCCTATCCTAGAGAACGATGTTGCCAGACCTGGCACGGATTACCCGTCAGATTGAAAAAAAGCCCGCTTGTGAAGCGGGCTTTTTTAGAGTGATTTTGCTTGACGAGCTTCGTACTTGGTAAAAGCCCCGCCTGCCCAGCTCAGGGAGTTAGGTCCTTCGGCCGCATACACATTACCGTCAGCATCTACAGCAACGCCTTCGCCAGCTGTTCCTTGACCCACACGGTCCGGCCGATCAAACGGCTGGATGAAACCCACGATTACGTCCTCATCAACGGGCCCGATTCGGACGCCATTGCGCCACCCGACGTGGTTGGTTGGACTGGATTCTGAGTCAATGGCATAGACCATTCCATCATCGGTGATAAACAGTCCGCTGATGCGACCATATGCGTAACGAGACTCGAGATAATTCCCTTCCTGATCAAATATCTCCAGGCGATGATTCCCCCGGTCGGCGACCCAGAGCCTGCCGTAAGCGTCAAATTCCATGGCATGAGGCGTGCGGAATTCACCGTGTCGTACACCGATCTCACCCCACTGTTTTATAAAGGTGCCGTCCGGTGCAAATTTCATAATGCGTGCCGTATTTCCTGAAGCACGACCTTCCTCTATTGCCTGGATGCTGATCATACTTTGGCCGTTGTGCCCGTCTGACACATAAATACTTCCGTCAGGTCCGACTATGACATCGTTGGGCTGATTGAACACATCAGAGCCGGTGCCGACTNGGCCGGGCTTACCAAGACTNANAAGCAACTCACCGTCAGCGCTGAACTGATGCACCTGATGACCTTTTGTGCCTTCAGCATTTGCGGCAAAGTCAGTAACCCAGACAGTGCCGTCGGCAGCCGCATGAATACCGTGAGGTGTCTGCATCAGGCCTCCACCAAAGTTCGCTAACACCTCACCCGTATGGCGATCGAATTTGAAGATGGGGTNAACCGGATTGGTGTCACAGTTTACCGGCACACCCCCGCCGAAACTAGACGCACCGCAGCGCTCGTAAGCCCAGATGTGCCCGTCNATCGGGTCAATGTCGATACCGGCTGTGGAACCCCAGTTCCGGCCNGCAGGGAGTTCCCCCCAGTTAGGCANAACCACCGGATTAGGGTTGGGNAAGCCTTNGCCGGTAATGAAATCTGTATCCNCAGCCNATGCGGCGNCGGTTGCAGNAAGCGCGACACACACCGAGAGTGAAGACANAAGAGACCTGGATGACGACATNACAACTTCTCCTTANAGCTNTTCTTGAGGCGTTGAGTACTTGAGTCTACACCANTGAAACAAGGCCCACANCTGTTTATCAATGATTTGGGCTCTTGATGGGTGAAAGACGGACTCTGTGCCGCTGTTTNCACACAGTTACNCAAGCCCTGCAAAGGATTAGGGGCTATACTGAAAGTCAAATTCTTGCTCATTCAAAGGAGTAACGCGCGATGATCTACAGCCTGGGCGATGACTCGGTGGACATATCAGGGGAGGACTACTTCGTTGCCGAAAATGCGACGGTCGTGGGCAAGGTTAGGCTTGAGAACAACGCCAGCGTTTGGTTCAACGCGGTGATCCGAGGCGATAACGCACTCATTTCCGTGGGTGAAAACTCCAATATTCAGGATGGTGCCGTGCTGCATACAGATCCCGGCATCCCACTAATCATCGGCAAAAACGTCACTGTGGGGCACAAAGTCATGCTGCATGGCTGCCACATCGGCGACAATTCATTAATTGGCATTAATTCAGTCATTCTGAATGGAGCTCAAGTCGGCAATAACTGCCTGATCGGGGCCAATACCCTGATTGCTGAAGGCAAGGAAATACCCGATGGCTCTCTGGTCATGGGCTCTCCAGCCAAGATCATCAGAACGCTCAGCGAGGAGCAGCAGGCAAGGCTGGTGATGAGCGCAGAGATCTACGTCAAGAATTTCAAGCGCTTCAAGGCAGAGATGCAGGCGGATCAGGAAAACTGAAGGCCGGCGGCGCACTAATTAACTCGGAGTATCCCATCATGTTCCGCACCGCACTTTTATTTGTCGCAACTGCGATCACGTTTTCCTGCTCAACGGACAACGACAGCACGCTGCCGGCAGCAGATAAAGCGCAGCCATTCAATGTCA
>NZJB01000073.1 GCA_002691885.1 Gammaproteobacteria bacterium | reverse complement strand
GGCGTCGCCCAATTATTAAGCGCACTCAAACGTGGAGAAATCGTTGGTATTCTGCCTGATCAGGTGCCTGCGGATGCGAGCGGCGCGTTTGCCGATTTTTACGGAGAGCCTGCTTTAACAATGACGCTGGTCAGCAAGCTGATTCAGCGCACTGGAGCGCAGGTGTTCTGCGGGTTTGCTGAGCGGCTTCCGAATGGCAGGGGCTTTGTTGCTGTGTTCGAGCCAGCCAATGAGGCAATTTACAGCGCCGATCTTCAGGAATCTTTGGAAGGGCTTAACCGATCGGTTGAGTCTATAGTCAGTCGGGCGTTGCCTCAGTATCAGTGGGAATATAAACGCTTTCGACGGCGCCCGGATAACTCCGAATTTTACTCGTCACAAAGTCCTTCTTAAAATACCGCGCTGTCAGCAGGTTAGCCGCAGGCTGCGCTTACGGGCCCTTGGATTTACGTCATTTGTGCCGAGCTATCTTTTCCAGAACATCGGCGTAAACAACACTAACAGGGTAAAGACTTCGAGTCGGCCCAGCAGCATGGCTAGGCAGAGAATCCATTTGGCTGCGCCCGGCAGCGCACCATAGGTCTGTGCCACATCAGACAGACCCGGTCCCAGATTATTAATGCAAGCGCCTACCGCGCTGAACGCGGTAATTATGTCAAGACCGGTGGCAAGCAGTGCCAGCAGCATCACCATGAAGGCCATGACGTACACGGCAAAAAACCCCCACACCGACTCAACGATGCGATCGGACATGACTTTTTTGCCGAGTTTGATAGGAATGATNGCCCTGGGNTGAATGAGTCGCTGCACCTCCCGAAAACCNTGTTTNAAGATAAGTAGAATCCGAATTACCTTCATGCCGCCACCGGTNGAGCCAGCGCATGCGCCGATGATGGCCGCATACAACAGGACGTAAGGCAGAAACAAGGGCCAGGAGTTAAAATCTGCGGTGGTATAACCGGTAGTGGTGGCGAANGAAACTACCTGAAATAGCCCTCGCCGCAGGGCTTCGAAGAGGGAGCTATAGGTTCCGTCTGCGGCAAGCACCACAACAGTAATCAGTGAAACACTGCCGAGTATGAAGGCATAGAATTGAAACTCGGGATCCTTCAGATAATGCTTCAGTTGCCTTTTTTGCAGCGCAAGAAAATGCAGGGCAAAGTTGATGCCTGCGACGACCATGAAAAACACCGCAATGCATTCGATTAGCGGGCTGTCGAAGTAGGCAATGCTGGCATCGTGGGTGGAAAACCCGCCAATGGCCACAGTACTGAAACTGTGAGAAATNGCGTCAAANATGCTCATACCTGCTGCCCAGTACGCAAGCNTGCAAACAACNGTCAACGACAGGTAGAGCAGCCATAGCGACTTGGCCGTTTCAGCCAGTCGCGGCACCAGTTTGTTGTCTTTAACAGGGCCCGGGCTCTCCGCTCGGTAGAGCTGCATGCCACCGATTCCCAGCATGGGCAGTAGCGCAACCGCCAAGACGATGATCCCCATGCCCCCAAGCCATTGCAGTAGCTGTCGGTAAAACAGAATTGATTGGGGCAGTTCATCCAGNCCAGAAATNACAGTCGCGCCTGTGGTGGTGAGTCCCGATATGGACTCGAACACCGCGTCGGTGATGCTCAGCTCGACGCTTGGAGAGAAAATAAACGGCAGACAGCCTGCTGTTCCCAGCACCGCCCAGAACAGGGTGACCACGAGAAAGCCATCCCGATTACTGAGCTCTTTTTGCCTGCCCGCGCCNGCTAACCAAAGCATCAGTCCGGTGATGAAAAGAACCAGAGTGGCGGTCAGAAAAGCGCCGCTCGCGCCATCATCGTATAGCACGGAAACCAGGAGCGGCGGCACATTGCCCAGCAGGCTGAAGATCATCAGCAGNATGCCAAGGATCTTAACTATGATGGCGGCATGCATGGAGTAGTATCTGGATTAGAAGAANCTGAAGCCGACCTGGAACAATCGTTCCACTTCGGGGATTTTCCTGCGGTCAACCAGGAACAGAATTACATGATCGTCTGATTCAATCACAGTGTCATCATGCGCAATCAGCACTTTATCGTTTCGAACAATGGCGCCAATGGTGGTCCCTTCCGGTAGCTTAATGTCCTCAATCTGNTGGCCGATTACTTTCGAGTTGGTCCGGTCTCCGTGCGCAACGGCTTCCATTGCCTCTGCCGCGCCGCGCCGCAGAGAATGCACTGCGACCACATCGCCGCGCCTGACATGAGCGAGCAGGCTGCCTATAGTTGCGAGCTGCGGTGAGATAGCGATGTCAATTTCACCGCCCTGCACCAGATCAACATAAGCGGGGTTATTGATGATCGTCATCACTTTCTTGGCACCGAGTCGCTTCGCCAGTAGAGAGCTCATGATGTTGGCTTCGTCATCATTGGTCAGCGCCAGAAACACATCGGTGTCTTCGATATTCTCCTCGGTTAACAGGTCCTTGTCAGACCCCTCACCGTTCAGCACTATGCTTTCATGTAGCTTTTCCGAAAGATAAGCGCAGCGACCTGCGTTTCGTTCAATGACCTTTACCTGGTAGCGCTGCTCCAGGGTACTCGCGAGGCGATGTCCTATTTTGCCGCCGCCTGCGATCATGATGCGTTTGTATGGGCGGTCCAGTCGGCGCAATTCGCTCATGCAGGCACGAATATTCTCCTGCGCTGCGACGAAAAACACTTCGTCATCCGCTTCTATCACGGTGGAGCCTTCTGGTGTGATTGGGCGGTCTTTCCTGAATATCGCGGCCACTCGCGCATCAATGGCGGGCATGTGCTGCCGAATCATCTTGATTTCTTGTCCGACCAGCGGGCCGCCGTAAAAGGCCTTTACGGCGACCAGTTGAACTCGGCTATCAGCAAAATCCAGAACCTGCAGTGAGCCGGGCAGCTCAATCAGGCGGCTTATGTAGCCCGATACAATNTCNTCTGGAATGATNATTTCGTCAGCCGCCATGCCGTCGGTGCAGAAAAGCTTGTCATTCTCGGTATAGGAAGANGATCTTATGCGGCAAATCCGGCGGTGAACCTTGAAGACGGTGTGGGCGACCCGNCAAGCCACCATGTTNATTTCATCGCTGTCNGTGACGGCAATAAGCATTTCCGCGTCATCAGCGCCGGCGTTCAGCAAAGTGGCTGGGTGGGAGGGAGAGCCGGGAACCACCCGGGCGTCGATGTGGTCGTTCAGCTCGTGCAAACGCTCGCTATTTTCATCTACGATGGTTATGTCGTTTTTTTCATTCGACAAGGTTTCAGCTAGAGCGCTGCCCACTTGATTGGCACCAACAATGATGATTTTCATGTATCGCTTGTTTTTGAAGCCGTGTTACCGACCCTGGTGTGGCCTGGATACCTGATCTCGATTTGACTNTCGTAGACTCAGAGTTTTCTCAACAAGGAAAAGAAGAATCCGTCCGTGCCGATGTCTGCACTGGGAAGAAGCTGCCTTCCTGACTCACATTCTACTCCCCAATCGGCCGTGATGCCTTCATATTTAGCATCCGCATGTTCGCCCAAAAATCGGTGAATCTGCGCCTGATTTTCCTGTGGCAGCACTGAGCAGGTGGTGTACAGCAGCAGCCCCCCCGGCTTCAAGCAGGCCCAGAGGTTGCGGAGTAACCGCCGTTGCTCGAGAATCAGCTTCTCCACCTGTGCAGGGGTCAGCAGTAGCTTGATATCCGGATGCCGCCTGATCACGCCACTTGCACTGCAGGGCGCATCGAGCAAGATGCGATCGAACCCTTCACCGTCCCACCAAGTGTCTATATCGGCGCCGTCTGCGCAGATCAGGCTGGCTTCAAGTTGTAGCCTGTTCAGATTGTCTTCGATTTTAGTCAACCTCGCCGGAGACCGGTCTAGGGCAACACATGACGTAAGTGAGTCTTCACTTTCAAGAATGTGGCAGGTCTTGCCGCCGGGGGCCGCGCACGCATCCAANAACCTCAGGCCNGACNTCAGCTGNAACAGNTCGGGCACCAGCTGTGAGGCTTCATCTTGCACGCTTGCTTCGCCTTCGAAAAATCCGGGAATGTCGCTTACCGGAACTGCCTGGTCGAGATAAATCGCTGAAGGGGAAAGCTGCCCTGGCCGGGCCTGCAAGCCAGCCCGAGTAAGCTTGTCCATAAACTGCTGCCGGCTGTGTCTGGTCAGGTTCACCCTGAGTGTTAGAGGCGGCCTGCGGTTGTTGGCAGCAAGGATCTCTTCAAACTGCGCCGGCCAGCTGTCGGTTAGTGTGGAAACCAGCCAGTCAGGGTGGGACTCTCGTTGAGAAAGGTCGGCAAGTTTCATGCCCTGCAGGAGGTCGACTTCACGGCGCTGGTAATTACGCAGCACCGCGTTACTCAAGCCTCTCGCCCAGCGCTTGTTCAGCTCGCCGGTTGCATTGACTGTTTCATTAATCGCGGCGTGATCAGGAATACGCATGAATTTGAGCTGATAAAGACCGAGTACGAGCAGGCTGCGCAAGTCCTGGTCTTTTTTTTTGAAAGGCTTGCTGAGGAGCTGTTGCAACAGGAAGTCCAGCTGGTGAAACCACCGACAGCATCCAAAGCACATTTCCTGCAGCAGTTGATAGTCGCTGCGCTCACGGTATGGGTCCAGGACAGCGCTGAGAGAGCCCTTGCCGGCAAGTATTTCTGCCAGAATTAGCGCCGCTGTTGCTCGGGTGCGGTGAGTCATGAACAGTCGCTGTGGCTGAGTATCGCGCCTGCCTGAATCAGGTCTGTTCCTGAATTGAGCAGATCTGCGATGGTCCAGGGTTTTTTGCCGGGAAGGGCAATTCGAGTGACTAACAGNCAGGCCTCTCCGCAGGCAATNAGTAGCCCGTGTTTGTTGATCTCAATAATGGTGCCGGGTNTCTTTTGAGACTCGGTTTGTTCTACNGAGGCNTCGAGCAGNTGNAGTCGCACNCCGNTGATGAAACTGAAGGCCGNNGTCCTGCCAAGTCCTGCCCGAATGATGCGATGGAGCNTCTCNGCNGGTTCCCGCCATCGCAACAGGGACTCAGATTTTTCAAGTTTGTCCGCATAGGTGCTTAGGCTGTCGTTNTGCCGCTGAGCNTGATTGCTNAGCTCAGGGAAATGGGACAAGGTGTGCAGGAGGGCCAGCTTGCCCGNTTCACAAATTTTNTCGGTTAGGCTTATCCTGTCTTCTTCCGGATCTATTACCACTTGCTGTTTGTACAGGATGTCGCCCGTATCGAGCCCCGCATCCATCTTCATTATAGTGACTCCCGAAACGGGATCCCCCGCGAGTAGAGCGCGCTCAATGGGCGCCGCTCCCCGCCAGCGTGGCAGCAGCGAAGCGTGCACGTTGATACAACCCAGCTTGGGTATGTCTAGAACGGCTTTCGGCAGGATCAGTCCATAGGCCACTACTACCAGCAGATCGGGNGCTATCGAGGNNAGTTCCTGNNGTNCCCCGCCGGCTTTCAGNCTANCAGGCTGCTTTACCTCGAGCCCAGCCGCCATGGCGACTTCCTTGACAGGGCTAGGCTGTAGCTTCTTGCCTCTACCAAATGGACGGTCGGGCTGCGTGTAGACGGCGTCAATGGTATGACCAGCGGCGATCAGTGCTGACAGGTGTGCCGCTGAGAAATCAGGCGTTCCCGCGAAGCAAAGTCTCAGTGCAGNCATAAGCTCAGGCGGACTTCTTGTGTTCTTTCTCCAGCTTCTTGCGAATNCGCTGGCGTTTCAAAGAACTGAGATAGTCCACGAANAGCTTGCCCTCGAGGTGGTCAACCTCATGCTGGATACATACGGCCAAGATGCCGTCTGCTTCCATCTCAAATACTTGGCCGAACCGGTCCAGCGCGCTCACTTTGATTCGCTGGGGTCTCGAGACAGTTTCATAAAAACCCGGTACCGACAGACAGCCCTCGTCATATTCTGAAAGCTCATNCTCAATGATCTCAAATTCAGGATTGATGAAGGTGAGCGGGCTATCTTTATTTTCCGAGACATCGATAACCAGCAATCGTTTTTGTACATCGATTTGCGTGGCCGCAAGTCCAATCCCTTGCGCGTCATACATGGTCTCGAACATGTTATCGATCAATACTTCTAGCTTCTCATCGAAAACAGTAACGGGCCCGGCTACTTTTCGAAGCCTAGGATCGGGAAACTCCAATATGGGTAGTAGCGACATGATTTGTGTATTGGCTATGCCTATTGGTATTAATAGGGTTAAGTCTAAATGAGGCGACCAACGACCGCCACATGGCTGGATTATAGCGTGATGCTTATAAATTTGCCCACAGACCTAGTGCGGATAAGGGTTTTGCCGGTACTGAGTTCGCAAAATTGGAGAAGCCATGCGAAAGTTAGCGCATCGGGTTCGCGTTATTGTGGAAGAGTAGTATTCGCCCACGGAAAGCTAGAGGTTCTGAGCGGTGAGGGCCAGCGATATTGGTTATAGTGGGCAAACCAGACATAATAGAAACATGTTTGCTCAAAAACGTGCGGAAAGAGAGTGAAAAGCGAAGACGTTTTGTCCGTTAAGGTGTTTTTACAAAAGCTGCAATCTGAAGTTTGCAAAGGTCTTGAGGATCTGGATGGCTCAGCAAAATTCCGGACTGACCAGTGGGACCGGAAGCACGGCGGTTCGGGAATCACACGCATCATCACCGATGGAGATGTTCTTGAAAAAGCGGGCGTGAATTTTTCACACGTGTTTGGTAAATCTATGCCGGCGTCCGCGACCGCTGATCGTCCAGAACTGGCTGGGCGAGCCTTTCAGGCGATGGGTGTCTCGTTGGTGGTCCATCCCAGGAACCCTCATGTGCCCACGTCACATGCCAACTTCCGGCTGTTTGTAGCAGAGAAGGAAGGAGCCGATTCTGTTTGGTGGTTTGGCGGAGGCTACGATTTGACCCCCTATTATGGCTATGAAGAAGACTGCAGACACTGGCACCAGACAGCCAAACAAGCCTGTGAAGCTTTTGGTGAAGGGTATTATGAAAAATTTAGAGATTGGTGTGATGAGTATTTTTTCCTGAAACACAGAAATGAACCCAGGGGTGTCGGAGGTCTTTTCTTTGATGACTTTAACCAATTGCCCTTTGAGGAGTCATTTGCTTTTGTTCAATCCATGGCAAACAGCTATATGGAGGCCTATCTCCCAATTGTCGAAAAGCGCAAAGAAAGTGACTACAGCAGTCGCGAGAAGTCATTTCAGGAATATCGTCGCGGACGCTATGCTGAATTCAATCTGGTTTATGATCGGGGAACCGTATTTGGTCTGCAGTCCGGCGTGGGAAGAATTGAATCGATCCTGATGTCTTTGCCACCGGTTGTGCAGTGGGTGTATGACTGGCAGCCGGACCCGGGTTCGGCCGAAGAAAAGCTCTACACCGATTTTCTCATCCAGCGCGAGTGGGCCTGATGCGATCGCTTATTTGCAGGCCGAGCATCTCGTGATCCAGTATGCGGTGATGGGGGACCCCATCTCACACAGTAAATCACCTCAGATTCACTCACTGTTTGCCCAGCAAACCGGCGAGGACTTGCACTACGAAAAATTGCAGATATCCGTTGATAACTTCGCTGCTGAGGTAGCGGGTTTTTTCGGGCGCGGTGGGGGCGGGCTGAATATTACTGTACCCCATAAAGAAGCGGCCTTCGCCTTGGCCGATTATGCGAGCCCGCGTGCTAGTCTGGCCAGGGCCGCCAATACG
>NZJB01000072.1 GCA_002691885.1 Gammaproteobacteria bacterium | reverse complement strand
CGCAATCGCAGCGGTTATTTTCGGCCTGGTTACGCTTTTAAGATCATTGAGCTCATCACGCAGCGCTTCAGCGCCCTTGACCGTCATGGGGACTTTAGTAATAGGCATAGGAATATGTCAGCGTTATGTCAGCGTATTGTCAGCGTATTGTCAGTGGCACGATGAGAGCCGGTGATTAATGAAGTTCTGCATGCAGATCCTGCAAAGTGTAAACGGACATGTTGTTGCCGAATTCCAGTGCATCACAAACCGCCAGCGCCCCTGCGATTGTGGTGGTGCAAAATACGCCGTGGCGCAGTGCGGTCCGTCTGATGGTAGACGAGTCTGCGATCGCTTGTTTGCCTTCTGTCGTATTGAACACCACTTGAACCTCATCGTTTTTTAGCATATCGACTATATGGGGTCTACCTTCGGCAACCTTATTCACGCCCTCGACCTTCAGACCTGCTTCTGCGATCACCGCCGCCGTGCCGTGCGTTGCAACCAGTTCATAACCCAGCGCCAGTGCCCGCCTGGCAACTTCCACGACAAAAGGCTTGTCGCGGTCTCTCACACTGATAAAACAGGTTCCCGATTCCTCAATCACATCGCCTGCGCCCATCTGTGCCTTGGCGTAGGCCTCTGCAAAAGTCTCGCCCACGCCCATGACTTCTCCGGTCGATTTCATTTCCGGTCCGAGAATAGGATCAACACCCGGAAACTTATTGAAAGGAAAAACGGCTTCCTTGACCGCGTAAGTCTTTGGCATGACTTCCTCGGTGAAGCCCAGTTCCTCAAGCGTCTTGCCAATCATGCAGCGCGCCGCCACCTTGGCCAGTGAGGTGCCGATGCATTTGGAGACAAACGGCACCGTGCGTGAGGCCCGCGGATTGACCTCGATGATGTAGACCTCTCCATCCTGATAGGCCAGCTGAGTATTCATCAGCCCCACCACACCCAGCTCAAGCGCCAAAGCGGCAACCTGCTCCCTGATCCTGTCCCGAACTTCATCCGGCAAGTTGTAGGGCGGCAGCGAGCAGGCTGAATCGCCGGAATGAATGCCCGCCTGCTCGATGTGTTGCATAATCGCGCCCACTACAACCCGCCGTCCGTCACTAACCACATCGACATCAATCTCGATCGCCGAACTGAGAAAGTGATCGAGCAGTACCGGGCTCTCTTTGGACACCTTGACCGCATCATGCATATAGCGCTGCAGCTCGGCTTCGTTATAGACAATTTCCATAGCCCGACCGCCCAAAACGTAGGAGGGCCTGACGACTAGCGGATAATCAATATTTTTTGCCTGCTCCAATCCCTCTTCAACTGAGCGAACCGTGCAGTTTGGTGGCTGTTTCAGGCCAAGTTTTTCGATGAGCTGCTGAAATCGCTCGCGATCTTCGGCGCGATCGATTGCATCAGGGCTTGTGCCGATTACCGGCACACCCGCTTCTTCGAGCTGCTTGACCAGATTAAGCGGTGTTTGGCCGCCGAACTGAACGATAACCCCAACAGGCCGCTCCAGCTTGACCACTTCGATGACATCCTCGAAGGTAAGCGGCTCAAAATACAGGCGATCTGAAATATTGAAATCAGTCGAGACCGTCTCGGGATTACAGTTCACCATGATGGTTTCAAAGCCATCCTCGCGCATAGCTAAAGCCGCCTGCACACAGCAATAATCGAACTCAATACCCTGCCCGACCCGGTTGGGGCCGCCTCCCAGCACCATGATCTTGTCGCGATCGCTCGGCGAGGCCTCACACTCTTCTTCATAGGTGGAATACATATATGCCGTGGTTGAAACGAACTCTGCCGCGCAGGTATCGACGCGCTTGTAAACAGGACGGACTCCGAGAGCATGACGCGCCTGCAACACTTCTCCTTCCGAGACTCCCAGCAGCTGAGCCATGCGTTTGTCAGAAAATCCTTTACGTTTCAGTGAGCGCATGGTGCACTGATCAAGCTGGGAAAGATGCTGCGTCTCCAGCAATTCTTCGGACTTGATGAGATCTTCAATCTGAATCAGGAACCAGGGGTCGATGCCACTGAGATCGAAGACCGTCGCCACTGACCAGCCTAAGCGAAAGGCATCGGCAACGAACCAGATACGCTGAGCCCCGGGTTCAGTGAGCTCCCGGGTAAGGACAGCCTTGGCATTACTTAGGTCGGCTTCGAGAATCGGGTCAAAACCACACATGCCCACCTCCAACCCGCGCAACGCCTTCTGCATTGACTCCTGAAAAGTACGCCCGATCGCCATAACCTCGCCGACTGATTTCATCTGCGTCGTTATGCGATCATCAGCCTCCGGAAACTTCTCAAAAGTGAACCGTGGAATCTTGGTCACGACATAATCGATCGCCGGTTCAAACGATGCCGGCGTAACTCCACCGGTAATTTCATTTCGCAGTTCGTCGAGCGTGAAGCCGATTGCCAGTTTTGCAGCCACTCTGGCTATTGGAAAACCTGTAGCTTTGGATGCCAGAGCAGACGAACGCGACACACGCGGGTTCATCTCAATAACAACCAAGCGACCATTATCAGGATTGACCGCAAACTGTACGTTGGAGCCACCAGTCTCCACGCCAATCTCCCGCAACACCGCAATCGAGGCGTTGCGCATGATCTGATATTCCTTGTCAGTCAGAGTTTGTGAGGGCGCAACTGTAATCGAATCACCTGTGTGCACACCCATCGCATCAAAATTCTCAATGGCGCAGACAACGATACAATTGTCATTCTTATCTCTGACCACCTCCATTTCATATTCCTTCCAGCCAATGAGCGACTCATCGATGAGCAGTTCATTGGTGGGAGAGAGCTCGAGGCCGCGAGCACATATCTCCTCAAATTCTTCACGGTTGTATGCTATGCCGCCACCACTGCCGCCCAGGGTAAAGGACGGCCTGATAATGCAGGGAAAGCCAATTGCATCGAGACCTGCAAAGGCATCCTCCATACTGCGCGCCATGAAGTGACGTGGTGTTTCCAACCCAATCGCGACCATCGCGTTATCGAATTGTTCCCGGTCTTCGGCTTTATCGATGGCCTCACACTTCGCACCGATCAGCTCGACGCCATACTTTTCAAGGATGCCTTGACGATTCAGGTCCAAAGCACAGTTGAGCGCTGTCTGCCCGCCCATGGTCGGCAGAATCGCGTCCGGCCGCTCCTTGGCGATAATTTTTTCCACAATCTGCCACTTGACAGGTTCAATGTAAGTGGCCTCAGCCATCGTAGGGTCAGTCATGATGGTCGCAGGATTGGAGTTCACCAGGACCACGCGAAACCCTTCTTCACGCAGCGCCTGGCAGGCCTGTGCACCGGAGTAGTCAAATTCGCAGGCTTGCCCGATGACAATAGGGCCTGCCCCCAGGATAAGAATGCTTTCGATATCAGTTCTGCGGGACATTTTTAGCTTGCTTCCTTCCGGTTCAGTGGACGGTTGCTTGTGGAGTTCGCCATCAGCTCGATGAAGTGATCAAACAGCGGCGCGACATCATGAGGTCCGGGACTGGCTTCAGGGTGACCCTGAAAGCCGAATGCGGGTTTGTCACTGCGTTCAATACCCTGCAAAGAGTCATCGAAGAGTGATTTGTGAGTGGCTGTTAAATTGTCGGGCAGACTGGCGGCATCCACGGCAAAACCGTGGTTCTGGCTGGTAATCATTACCGTGCCGTCTGCCAGATTCTGCACCGGATGATTCGCGCCATGGTGCCCGAGACGCATCTTGACAGTTTTGGCACCACAGGCAAGCGCGAGGAGTTGACAACCCAGGCAAATACCGAACAGAGGTACGTCAGCCTCTAAAAACTTACCGATGGCGGCAATGGCGTAGCCACAGGGTTCAGGATCTCCTGGACCATTCGATAAAAACACCCCGTCTGGCTGCATGGCCAGAATCTCACCGGCAGGCGTCTGTGCCGGAACGACGGTAATCTCGCAGCCGCGTGCTGCCAACATCCTAAGGATATTGCGCTTGACGCCAAAATCGTAAGCGACCACGCGAAACCGAGGATCGGCACCGGCACTATATCCTGAACCGAGTGACCACACGCTCTCATTCCAGCTGTAGTGACTCTTTGCGCTCACGACCCTCGCCAGGTCCATGCCTTTAAGCCCCGGAAATTGTTTGGCCAGACTAACCGCACCGGACTCCCCGATCGCCGACAGTTCCTCACCGGAAACAATNGCGCCATTCAATGGACCCTGATCGCGCAGCAATCTGGTGAGCCGACGGGTATCGATCTCCGCGATCGCCACCACGCCCCGTTCGGACAGAAAATCCTCCAGGGACTGCTGCTTGCGCCAGTTGCTGGCCAACATCGGTAGATCGCGAATTACCAGTCCGGAGGCCCACACCGAATCTGACTCATTGTCCTCANCGTTGATACCGGTGTTACCGATATGAGGGTATGTAAGCGTGANAATTTGCTGAGCATAGGAAGGGTCAGTGAGAANCTCCTGATAACCCGTCNTCGAGGTATTGAATACNACTTCGCCGCTGGACTTGCCCTGCGCGCCGATCGCAATGCCTTTGAAAATACTGCCGTCTACTAACGCCAGAACCGCTTCTTGGGTCACTTCACATCCTCTTCAGTTCGTCTTGCCTTTATCTGTGCCGGTATTTTCTGCAGGCGAAAAAAAAACGGAGAGAGGAAACCCTCACTCCGCTTTTCACGTTGTTCGTCCGTTCTGTAAGATCTCAGCATGCGTCATACTGAGCCGCGATTGTATAGAAGCTTGGTCAGTTGTGTCTATCTGCTAAAGCCGGATTTTTCAGGTAAGCGGAAACTTTTTCGCAAAACGGTAGCTGTAGACGCTGTTGTGCCCGTGCTCAAAAGTTTATCCAAAACCCGCTGCAGATAACCCTAGTCTGCACCCAGCTCCAGAACATCCAGCATTGAATACACGCCANTGGGTTGGCCCGACAGCCACCGGGCAGCCCNNACAGCACCGCGCGCAAACGTCAACCGGCTACTGGCTTTATGGGTAATTTCAACGCGCTCTCCGTCAACGGCAAAGAGCACCGTATGTTCGCCAACAATGTCGCCTGCCCGAATGGTATTGAAGCCGATGGTTTTCCGATCACGGGTTTCACTGAGCCCCTCACGACCATACTCTGCCACCTCGTCCAGCTTGCGTCCCAGAGCCTTGGCAACAACCTCACCCATCTGCAGCGCAGTNCCTGACGGAGCATCCTTCTTGAACCGGTGGTGNGCTTCGGTNATCTCTATGTCAACNTCGTCACCCAACACGCGAGTAGCACGGGCTAGTAAATCAAAGCAGAGGTTAACCCCGACACTCATATTCGGCGCGAATACTAGTGGCAACTGAGTCTGAGCGATCTTGTCTTTTTCCGAGGCGCTGAAGCCGGTTGTCCCAAGCACCATTGACTTGCCATGGTGCTGGCAGAGCTCGAGGTGGACCAGACTGGACGCTGGCGAAGTAAAATCAATCAGAACATCAAAATCGTCGGTGACCGTCTCAAGATCAGTAACCGCCATGACGCCTGATGGCTGATTCAGCGCGATGATACCGATGTCTTGGCCCAGCGCAGGATCATCCGCGAGGACCGATGCCGCAGTTGTCTGCAGTTCAGGTTTNTGGGCGTCTACGGCTTGCACGAGGGCTNGGCCCATACGGCCGGCAACACCGGCGATCGCAACTCTGATCATTCGCATATCCTGTGTGTGAGGCTGCCGATTATACAGAGTGAATGAAAGCACGCGAAATGCTTGTGAGGCTCAGAACCGCTGCGAGCCACGCCTTCGCAAGGTGCCTCAGAATTCCTCAGCACTCATAGCCATAAGCGTATCTGCGCCAGCTTCGATTTCTTCCACCAGCGCCCGGGTTCNAGGCAGTAGCCGGGCAAAGAAGAATTCCGCTGTCTTGACCAGACCGGAGAGGTGGGGGGTGTCACCTGATCCGGCCTGAAGCTTTGGCAGAACAGCTGCCAGAATGCGCAGCCACATAAAGTTGTAGAGCGTCAGGCCAAGCAGTTCCATGTAGGCGTAGGAAGCAGCTCCGATCTCCTCCGGGTTGTCGCCGGCGCGATCAATCACACTAAGGGTGACGCTTTGTATCATTTGCTGATTGCTGAGCAAATGCGGCAAGTATTGGCTCATGCCCGGAATTTCCTGCGCATCTGCAACAAATTTGTCCATTTCAGTCAGCAGCACTGCCAACAGCTCTCCCTTACCGCGCACCGTTTTACGCCCCATCANATCCAGCGCTTGAATNCCATTGGCCCCCTCGTATATCTGGGCGATGCGGGCATCACGCACGTTCTGCTCCAGCCCCCATTCCGCGACATAGCCATGACCTCCTAGCACCTGTTGTCCCATTACACACATTTCAAAGCCGCGGTCGGAGCAATAAGCNTTGGCAACCGGAATCAGCAGCGCNACNAGCCTGTCTGCTTGCTGCCGCCGCTCCGGGTCCGGATGAAAACGAGAAATGTCGAGCTGCATCGCNGCGTACATAGACAGCGCACGACCGGCCATNATGTTTGCCCGCATAGTCAGCAGCATNCGTCTCACATCAGGGTGAACCAGAATCGGATCAGCCGCACTTTNAGGCTGTTGCGGCCCGGTTGGGGACCGACCCTGAATGCGTTCCCGGGCATAGNTGGTAGCAGTCTGGTACGAACTGTCTGCCAACCCATTACTNTGCAAACCCATCGACAGCCGCTCATAATTCATCATGGTGAACATGTTTGACAGACCGTGATTAAGTTCACCAANCAGCCAGCCCTGAGCGCCATCAAAATTCATCNCACAGGTCGCGGATCCCTTNATGCCCATCTTGTGTTCAACGGCCCCGCAGGAAACATTGTTGGGGTCTCCGGTAAGGCCACCGTCGTTGTCCACGGCGTTCCTGGGAACCACAAACAGGGAAATACCCTTAGGTCCGGCAGGNGCATCNGGCAGCTTGGCCAGCACCAGGTGAATNATGTTTTCGGTCAGATCGTGCTCACCAGCCGTGATAAAAATCTTGGTCCCGGTGATGCGATAACTGCCATCAGCCCGGGGAACCGCCTTGGTTCTGAGCATGCCAAGATCTGTCCCTGCCTGCGGCTCAGTCAGGCACATGGTGCCGGTCCAACGACCTTCNTACATCTTAGGNAGATAGAGCTGCTTGAGCGCTTCCGACGCGTGCTCACTGAGCGTGAGAGTCGCACCGGTGGTGAGAATCGTGTAAAGCGCAAATGAAGAGTTGGCGCCGAAGAACATCTCTTCAATTTGTGAAGACAATAATTTAGGCATGCCCTGTCCGCCAAAATCCGTGTCGCCAGTCAGNCCAGCCCAGCCGCCGGCAATATACTNCTCATAGGCTTCTTTAAAACCCACCGGTGTCGTGACGACTCCGTCAACCCATTGGCACCCCTCATGGTCTCCGNTCTGGTTGATCGGAGANAGCAAGTTTTCCGCAATTTTTGCCGCCTCCTCAAGAATCGCGCTGATCAGATCAGGAGTGACTTCCGCCGTGCCCGGCATGGAAGCAAACACCTTGTCGGCCTGAAAGACCTCCGACATCAGAAACTTCATGTCGCCGAGTGGCGCGCGATAAGCGTTCATGTTACTGCTCCTGCTCAGGCTTGGTGGGTCGTCGAATCAGCTAGGTCGCAAATCTTGTACACAATAAGGTTATTTGCAAAACCGTGATTATAGGCGAAGCTGCTCGCACCGGCAGTGCAGGCTCATGGGTTTTTCGACATTTTTTGGCAACACTGTGTCAACCTTCTTCGCCAAAAGACCTGAAGCGGCTGCGTGCAGAAACATCGAAAGACAGGCTGATTCCGGCGGGGTGCCCGTTTTGCGGGATAGAAACCTGCATTATTTCAGGACTTTGTGCCGCTTGCTGTGAGCACTTGCAATGGATTTAAGCCGGCTACACAATCTTCGGGGAAACTCTGGCCCAACGCGCCGGGCCTGTTGAGCGCTGTGGACACTGCCTGCGCGAGTCGATGTGTGGCCTCTGGCCGGAGCAAGCCTATAGCGGGCGCGCGCAACGCTGGTTATAGCGAGCCGTCACACCGCGGAGGGAACTGCGTGCGACGCAGCTGCAGGGATGTCTCAGAATTGATACTTGATGGATCCGTAGGCAACGCGGCCGTTCTGGTCAATTACACGCGTGGATGAGTTGAGTATCTGGGCGGTTTTTTCGTCGAAGATATTGCGGATCCCGAACGAGATGATTGCCCGATTGTTGGAGCCTGTCTCAACGCTGTAACCGTACTGAAGATCGATCGTGGTGATACCATCCACTAATGCGTTGATTTCATCAAGATCAAGTTCACTGAGATCCTTAAAAGAGTCGAAGTAGTTAGTGATCGCGCTCGCAGTATGGTTACCCAACTGCCAGGTGAGCATGAGACTGCTCTGGAGCTCCGGACTGACTACCCGATCTTCCAGAGCTGTGATTTCACTGTTGAGCAGATCAAGCAGAGAACCGCGGTTCTCGACGTCCTGCACATAAGTCGTTTTGGTGCTGAGAGTAAACTGCCCAAACCGGTTAGTGTCCCACATGTAGGAGGCGCCAAGGTCAAACCCATTGCGCTCNAGCTGGGANCCTAANAGCGGTGACTGGAAGTTGAATTCGTTTATCGCAGAATCTTCCAGGTATAGATTCGGCAGCACCTGTTGCGCACCCGTGTTGAGCGTCACGGCCGGCGCATCTGAAATCTCCTGACGCCAGGCATCCGCCTGCAGGTTAAGTCCTGCGATGGGCGTGATTTTGACTCCGAGATTGAAACTCAGCGCCTCTTCGGCCAGTGTGCCTTCAAAATCTTTAGCCTCGACAGCGCGAGACAACTCGATAACCGGTGCGGCCGTACTGAGAACCGAGGCCGGGTCTACGCGGAAACTGCTCAACGAAGTCTCATTGACGTCTTGCGCTGCCGTTGACGCGAACCAGCTCGCGCATAGGGCGATGCAGAGCGTTCGTGACCGGATGTTTTGCGAGCGAGAATTCATGGTGCTTTCAAATCGTTTCCGCCGTAGTTGTTTCAATTTGCTTGCTGGGGCGTCCAATCCGACCCCAACACNGGGCTGCACCGCGCTCACCGCATTGCTGCCNTTTTTCATTGTCAGCGATCTGTGAAATTTCTCTAATCTCTGCGGTCACTGACGGAATGTCGAGCTTAGCTGCTCGACAACGCCTTGCTATGAGGACGGATGAGCACCCATACCATCTATCTCCGAAGCATACCACTAAAGGCCCCACTTGCACATGAATTCGTGTCAGGAACTGGCGATGAATTCTGGCAATTTCGCCATATTCCCAAAGCGCTTTCACAACAGCAATCGGCTGTTGCGCCTCTCACAATTAAAGCGCCAAGCGCTCGACTCCGACATCGCCGGAAAGCGATGCCAACTGCTGACCAATGGTTTTATCAAATCCGGGCAATCGGAAGCCGGAATCAATCTCCGCCATAGGTGCAAGGACAAAGGCGCGCTGGTGAGCACGAGGATGGGGAAGCTGTAGTTTTGGATGATCAAGTATCAGGCGCCCCCAGCAAATCAGGTCAAGGTCGAGTGTTCGGGCCGCGTGCCTGCTGCCGCTTCTGACGCGACCAAAGTGTCTTTCAATTGCTTGAAGGTTCTTGAGAAAGNCCCCAGGGCGAATNCGGTCTTCCACATCCATCTTGACCATAGCGTTCACGAAGTCGGGGGAGTCCGGCGGGCAGTCTACCGGCGTGCTGCAAAAGAGGGATGAAATCGCCAGATCATNNGGGCTCAGCGTTTTCAGCTCAGCGAGCGCGCTCCGGACAATCTGCTGCGGGGGGCCGATTTCGGACGCCAAGTTACTCCCAATGCTGACCCANACATCCATAGNAAGGCTGACCGACTAGTCAACAGTGGAAAATTCGTGCACTGCCTGAACAAAAACGGCCACGTGCTCAGGGTCAACACCCGGGGAGATGCCGTGCCCGAGATTGAAGACATGCCCGGGACCCGCTCCGTAATCCCGGAGGATTCGCTGGACTTCTGCCCGGATCACCTNAGGCTGCGCATACAAAATGGAGGGATCCATGTTTCCCTGCAGCGCGACCTTGTCNCCGACTCGTGNCCGTGCGCTCTGAATCCCGGTCGTCCAGTCCAGACCCACAGCGTGACAGCCGGTGTGAGCAATGGCCTCAAGCCACTGCCCGCCATTCTTCGTAAAAAGAATAATTGGCACAGAATCAGGTTCCACCTTCTGTTTCAATCGCTCAACGATACGCTGCATGTATTGCAGAGAAAATTCCCGGTAGGCCGGGGGAGTCAGGATCCCGCCCCAGGTGTCAAAAATTTGCACGGCCTGGGCGCCAGCTTCGATCTGTGCTGTAAGGTATTCGGTCACCGCATCGGCGAGCCGCTCGAGCAGCATGCGCAGCGCTTCAGGGTGATTGTAGAGAAATTGTTTGGCGACCCGAAAATCCTTGCTGCCTCCACCCTCAATCATGTATGTCGCGAGAGTCCAGGGGCTGCCAGAAAACCCGATCAAGGGCACTTTACCGGCCAGTTCTTTCCTGATGCGGGCAACNGCCGCATAGACATACGAGAGCTCGCGGGTCATGGACACCTCAGGCAGAGACTCGACATCCGCCGGCGTGCGAATCACCTTTCGGAATCTCGGCCCTTCNCCCTCTTCAAAATACAACCCCTGACCGAAGGCATCAGGGATGGTCAGAATATCAGAGAAGAGGATCGCCGCGTCAAAGTCATAGCGACGCAGCGGCTGCATAGTAACTTCACAGGCCAGTTCCGGGTTCTTGCAGAGATCCAGAAAGCTACCTGCCTGCTTCCGGGTGGCTCGATACTCAGGCAAATATCTGCCGGCCTGACGCATCATCCATACCGGAGTGCGATCCACAGGCTGCTTTAACAAGGCACGCAAAAAGCGATCGTTCATGGGTGACTATCGAGCCAAAGTAGGTGCAAGGGAGTGCGATGATACACGAGCGATCAACAGACACCAACGCGGGCAGCAGTGGGTCAGGCTATCGCAGCCATTTGATCGGGGAGGGTAATTGGCTGGCCGGGCGAACCCAAGGTTGCAGTTCCCGGATTGATGTAGACAAATTCGCAAGGCCCGCATTGACTGCTTCGCGACTGCTGTCAATGCCGGCAGCGAAACCGAGGACTCTGCGCGCTGCCTATCACCTTCCTCTAGCGCAGTGGCCATAGCAAACAGCGGCCGGAAAGCGCTGGCGAGACGTCATCCCGGTACCCATCACGTCGCTCAACCGAAGATCAGTGGGTCCCAGAGCGGGTTGGTCTGCGGACAACCAAACCAACAGCACCACGTCCGTCAGGCGTCCTGCGGTCAGCCAGTACTGACCAACGAGCCGGAGCGCCGCGCCAAGTGATAGCATAGTATTGCCTCCAGCCACTTCTTCCTCTATCGGGTCCACCAGTGCGCCGGTCATGGCATCGGGGATGCCGCTGGCCTGAATATCTATCTGGCTGAGCTTGGCGGCAGATATCGGCAGGTCTCCCTGGCAGCTTGCTATCACCAGCTTGTTTTGCTCGTAGTCGCTGAGATCCTCTGTGGTAAATGGCTCGAATTCAAACTACCTTACTCCCGCAAGATTTAACGTGCGGTCCAAAGTGCCCAGCATCTGTCTTCCGCCGAGAAAGCAGACGTGGAAACTGTCTGGCTGGAGCTGTGTCATCATCTGCGCGATGACAATCGAGGCAAAATTACCTCGCCTGACGCATTCGCTCAGTCCTTGCAAGAGAAAGCCACGATCAGCCTAGGAGGGTTACTCCGACAGCTTCGACCGCGGCTTGAACGGGTCAGATTTGAGACCCAGTATTTGCGGACGCCGTCTGATCATACTCATGGCGTATCATGCACCTACCGGCAAAGTCCGTCCCCTGCTGTAAGAGTTTCCTTAAGTAAATCCGGAGGAACTTCGCCCGTCAACACGGCGCTTCCAATGGCTTCCAGCAGGATGAATCGTATTTTCCCCTGCTCCGCTTTTTTATCAGAAGACATCAGTTCCAGATAGTCTTCGACACTGATTTGCGCTGGGGGAATGACCGGCATGGAGAAGTCGTTCTCCAATATGTCGCGCACTTTCGCGGCTTGCTCAGCACTGAGTAAGTCAAGGCGTCGGGACAAGTCAGCCGCCATCACCATACCCATAGCAACAGTCTCGCCGTGTAACAAGTTTCCGTAGCCGCTCGCCGTCTCAATAGCATGACCAAACGTGTGGCCCAGATTCAACAGCGCCCTCAGTCCAGCTTCCCGCTCGTCCGCAGCCACAATATCTGCTTTAGCCTGACAGCAAATCCGAATCGTCTCGGTCAGCTTTGCATTGTCAAGAGCCAGTATGTCCGCCGCATTATTCGTCAGCCAGCTGAGAAAGTCCGGCTGATTAATCAACCCGTATTTGATCACCTCTGCCAGGCCAGCTTTGACCTCTCTCTCCGGCAGAGTCAAAAGTACCTCAGTATCAATCAGGACACATCTGGGCTGATAAAACGCCCCAATCATATTTTTACCCAGCGGATGGTTCACCCCGGTCTTACCACCTACTGATGAATCAACCTGAGCGAGCAATGTGGTCGGAATCTGTATGAAATTGATGCCACGCTGGTAGGTTGCAGCCGCAAAGCCAGTAATATCTCCTATAACGCCGCCGCCAAGAGCCACCAAAGTGGTTTGACGATCTGCCTTGGCCTTCAGCAACCGGTCATAAATTTGGGATATGGTGCCAAGGATTTTATGGGTCTCACCGTCCGGCAGGATGATTTCCCCACCGTAGCTTTCGCCCAGTGTTTGCTTTACCTGATCAAGATAAAGCGGCGCGACAGTATCGTTACTGATTATCACTGCCCGCCCTTGTCCTAAGTAAGGACGTAGCCGGTCGGTTTCTTTCAGCAGGCCGGGCCCAATGAAGATCGGGTAGCCGCGCTCACCCAAGTCAACGTTTAATGTTTCCACAGTGTCTTAAGCTTCACGCTCGTCTACAAAAAAACCTTGCAGTCAGTTTCACAGTCATGAACCTGGAGATTGTTGATGGGTTTTGATCTGCTTGATTATCTCATTGCTCACGCTTTTGGGGTTTCGTCGATTGGCGTCTACCACGACATCAGCAACCTCGAGATAAAGCGGCTCACGTACCACCATCAAATCCTTGATTGTCTGCTCGAGATTTCCGTTTTGCAGCAGCGGTCGATTTCTGTCGCGCGCGGTCCGTTCAATTTGCTGCTTGATACTCGCGCTCAAATAAACCACAAGTCCACGTTTCTTAAGTCGTATGCGATTTTCTTCGTCGAGGACAGCGCCCCCACCGGTCGCTAAAACGATGTTTTTGCGCCCAGTGAGCAGGTTGATCATGTTCACTTCGCGGTGTCTGAAACCCCGTTCGCCTTCAACGTCGAAAATCCAGGGAATATCAGCGCCGGTTGCCGTCTCAATCTCCTGATCCGAATCGAAAAATTCCAGATTCATCCGATCAGCTAGAGCGCGTCCGATGGTTGTTTTACCGACACCCATCGGACCCACTAGAAATACGTTACCCGAGTAATTCATAGTCCAGCACAGCGCCCCAGCTCCTCAGGTCGCCTCTCCAAGCATGCAATTTTCCGGCAGAGAGGTCAGCGGGTCGGTGCGCCGACCCGGGCGTGAATCAGCGCAGTTCGATATCGGCTATGATTTTCGGCGAAATCATTAAGCCGCTATGGATACTATCGGCCGCAAATAAAATTGCTCGAGTTTTCAACACATTATCAGAAATCAAGCCTGCGCTCCCCGGCCAGTTTTCAAGCGCAGCCTCCGGTCTGCCCACGCAAGCCGGGTCGGGCTGGTCGATGGCTCTTACCCGGCCGATGTAGCGCGCCCCTCCGGCCTCACCGATTTTAACGAAATTTTTGTGCCGCCGATGTATACTTGCTACGCGAGG
>NZJB01000071.1 GCA_002691885.1 Gammaproteobacteria bacterium | reverse complement strand
TCAGAGCCATGCCAATGGATACGGTACCATCATCAATCAGATAGCCCACCGGTGCACTCCCGACCGATCGCAGCAGATTGTCCAGATAGTAACTCCACCCGAAAATATCCACGTCAGCGCCAAATAATCGTTCCTTTCTTGTCATCAGCAGCAGCGCAAAAGACGCGAATACCATCAGCACGCGCCTTTCCTCAACTGACATTGGGCCCAATTTACGCAACTCATTCTGGATGAAATCCCGACCAGTGAAAGGCGTCGTAGACGGCAGAGGAAAAACCAGACGGGTCAGCAGAAGCCAAGCAAGAATCATGTACACCCCGCTCATCGGCAGAGCAAAGATCATCCACGTAGAAAACGTCAGGTCCGGTGCTTCAGGGAAAAGCTGCGGCAGTTGTGTCGCCAGCACACCATTGGGAGGTGTTCCGATCAGAGTCGCAAAGCCGCCAATTGAGGCAGAATAGGCAATACCAAGCAGTAACGTGAGACCAAAATTCTCTGCTCGCTCGTCGATCACCTGACCTTGCTTCAAAAGTCCCGCATTAAGCTCCTCATAAAGCAGGATCAAGGACGTTCCCATCGGCATCATCATTAAAGCGGTCGCCGTATTCGACAACCACATAGACAGGAAGCCTGTGGCGAGCATAAAACCCAGCACCAGTCGATGAGGCTGTCCGCCCACAACTCTCAGAATATTTAGCGCAATTCGTTTGTGCAAATTCCACTTTTCAACTGCCACGGCGATGATGAAGCCGCCCATGAAAAGCAGAATGATCCAGTCCATATACTGGCTTGCGACGTTCGGAAAAACGACGTCGAAATCACGAGCAGAGAAACCGTCCTGAATAGACGCGGCACCGAGATCTACCCGACTGCCCGCACCCACCTCTCTGCCTCGCATGATACCCAGAAATGGAAACAACGGAATTGGCAGCAGCGCGGTCGCCGCCAGCGGAATCGCCTCTGTCATCCACCAGATCGTCATCAAGAGAATGACCGCCGCCATTCGGGTAACAAGGGGATTACCAGGATCGAGGTCAACGAACGCTAGCATCAGCAAAAAGACCAAAGGCCCTAACCACAACCCCACTCTGCTGCGTGCAGGAACGGTGTTTTGACTCGAGGGGGAGTCAGCTGTTGATGAGGTCATCTGTCGTCCTGACGTTACTGGAAGCAATGAGGTGCGAGATCAGAATAGCTCTGCCAGAAAATTTTCCAGAGAATGATAGCTGCGTTNTTCAGCCGTCTCGCTGTAAACTGTACCGAAGTCAGGATTATTNGCAGCNGGATTAGTNAANGCATGCATTGTNCTNCCGTAGACNTGCACCTGCCAGTCCGCCCNAGCTGCAGTCATTTCGGCCTCAAATGCCAAGACCTGTTCNGGCGGCACCATCGNGTCNTCATGGCCGTGCAGACAAAGCACCTTCGCCTTGATGTCTTCGTTTTTAGCCTCCCCCGCTGCGAGGATGCCGTGGATGGAAACAACGCCGAGAACGTCCGCGCCAGATCTCGCTAGTTCAAGCACACACATGCCGCCAAAACAGTATCCCATGGCCGCGACTCGTGTTGGGTCTACCTGCGGGATATTGCGTCCTGCTACCAGAGCGGCCCGTATCCGCTGTCGCAGTAATCCCCGATCTTCTGCGAACGGACCCATCAACGCCGCATTACCGTCGGTATCCCCGTCTGCGCCGAAAATGCCCTTGCCATACATATCCAGAGCAAGACCCACATAGCCCATTACGGCGATACGCTCGGCCGCCTGAGTGGCAAATTCACGCCGCCCGGTCCAGTCATGAGCAATCAGCACGAGCGGCTTTTGCGTTCCAGCCTCTTCGAAAGCCATGTAGGCCTCCAGTTCAGTATCACCGTCTGAATAGTCAAGCGCTTGAGTTATCATGAGACCTGCTCCTTTGGTTTTATTCTGTTTGGAAATCGACTCAGTTCAGACCTTCAGCAGATCACAGTTGCTCAAGCATTGCTTCCGCCGAGCTGACCTTGATTTCGCCCGGCGCTTCCACGCCAAGATAAGTCACAGTGCCATCTTCAACGATCATGCCGAATCGTCTGCAGCGCATACCCATACCAAATCCGGTTCCATCCATTTCCAGTCCAATCGCGCGAGTAAACTCTCCGTTACCGTCCGCCAGCATCAAAATTTCCCCAGCATTCTGGGCCTTGCTCCAACTGCCCATCACGAAGGCATCATTCACGGCCATACAGACGATGGTATCAGCGCCCTTTGCCTTGATGGCGTCAGACTGAACAACAAATCCCGGTAAATGAGTCACTGAGCAGCCCGGCGTAAAAGCTCCGGGGACCGCGAAGAAAACTACTTTCTTATCATCAAATACATCAGCAGATAAGATATCTTTGGGCCCATCTTCGGTCATCACTTTAAATGTAGTAGCCGGAACAGCGTCCCCTACTTGAATAGACATTATTGATTACTCCTGTTTCTCGATAAAACTAACTCGTCATGTGCCAGAATTGCCACATTAAGACTCAGAGTTGGCTGATAGTAGCAAATTCGAACGCTGTGTCTAATTAGAATAAGCAGAAAAGACAACGTCATTAGAAAGCCACCATAACCCTCATTTTAGTGGCCATCAGGTCGATCTAAATGTCTATGGACAATCCTTTCTTTATTGGTTCCAAATTTGGGTGGCTACTAGTCTCTCCAGGTAATGCCCTGACCTTGCTTACGATATTTGCTTGGCTTTTTCTGGTTGTCGGCTGGATTAAGCTCTCCCGATCGTTTCTCTCCACCGTTGTATTATTTTTGCTCATCACCTGCACATTACCGGTAGGAGAATGGCTACTCGCACCACTGGAGAATCGATTCTCGGCCAATCCTGCCCTTCCATTATCCCCTACAGGCATTATTGTCTTAGGTGGCGCAGTGAATCCTGTTATATCTGAAGCATGGGGACAAACCGAGATGGGTGAAGCAGCAGAGCGCATCACAACGCTTTTGTACATGGCGAACCTGTATCCAGACTCCCAGTTAATATTCACTGGCGGCAGCGGCTTAATCTCAGAACAGAGCTTCAGGGAAGCCGACTATATTAGGTTTCTTTTTGAAGAGCTATCCTTGGGCGAGCGAGCTATTCTCTTTGAAAGTGAATCACGCAATACAGAGGAAAACGTGGCAAATAGCAAGGCATTGGTGAATCCAAGACCAGATCAAGACTGGATATTAATAACATCAGCATTCCACATGCCAAGGGCTGTTGGGGTTTTCTGTCAAGCGAACTGGCCCGTAATTCCGTATCCGGTGGATCACCGCTCTAACCGGAGCAACCTTCTGAGGCTGAGCTTAAGCTTTACAAAGAACTTAAGTTTGTTGGAGGAGGCGATACACGAGTGGATCGGTTTAATTGCTTATAGAATTACCGGACGCACAGACCGTTTTATAGCCGGTGATAATACTCAATGCGACATTGGTTAGAGCGAATTACGAGGGATTTGGTCACTACTCAATAATGCATTCTCCACAATTAATTACGGATTCAATCCACTGCAGGTGAGATGAAACCCGCTCATAGANAGCTATTGCTCCGTACCGCCCTTGTGTTTCTTCATCATAGATAACGTTCACAAGTTGACCTACNGCAACACCCGCCAAACGCACTCCAGCTGCTGTCTCAACTAAGGCTGGACCGCCACTGTCTCCCAAGCCCAGCATACCTTCCGTCGGGAGACTCNCAGATACTATNTCTCGNGGATCATCGAATTTAAATCGTAGATACCGTCCTGATTGACTAATCCGATTAGTGGCGTATCGCATCCGACCATCGGCATACTGCCGNCCCAGAGTGCCGATACCAAAGTAACCCCAACCCACAATTGTGACGACCTTACTAAGCTCATCCTTTACCGTATTAAGCGAAATGGGTCGAGGGCTNGATAAGGGCACCTTAAATCTGATCAACGCCAGATCAACATCATCTGCAGCGCCCTGCTGATAGCGGGGATGTTTNACCACCAGATCAANCTCTCTGAATTGACCGGCAANTTCTACAGCAAAGGTTCCGCCACGNGCTGTTGCAACGCCCAGTGAGGTTTCCTCCGCGCAGTGCGCTGCGGTCAAGGCCCATNGCTGGGCAATCAGGGTCGCAACACACACTTTACGCACCCCCTGACGCTCAAGAAAAAATACCGCGGGATAATCGATANTTCGGGTGTCGTAAGCGGCTTGCCCGACATCATGGCGAATGATAATGCCGTGACCGGATCCGGTGAAGAACAGGACTAAAAGCACGAACAGGAAGCGGGACATGACAGCAGCAAGTTTCATTCGGGCCTGCGCCGCCTCAGCGGTCTCAAGTTCGGCCGATAAGTGTTTTTGCGCGACATTCGGACTAGCTTCAGCATGCGCGCCATTACCACACATAGTGAAATGGCGATAAATGCAAATATGCTCGCAAAGAGCCACTGCTCGTGGCTCCAACCGGATGCGTCAATCAGATCGAAAAGCATGGAGGATTATGTCAGGCCTTATGGCACACCGGCAATTAACATGTGCTGAACTTCGTAGTGGGAAAGAACTGAGACTCAAAGGAATTTCAAGAGTACCCGGCCAGAATCAGGGTTCTCCGGCCATTTCTGCCACTAGCTGCTCAATGGCGCTGATCCGTTCCCAAGGGTCATCTAGATCTAGCATTTGCTGCTTTTGATCAACCGCAATGGGGATAAACTCGCCAAGACGCCAGCCAAGCTCCCAGAGATTATCGTAGTCAATCGTCAGCATTCTTTGCTCAACCAGTGGATGCTTCTCCAGACTCTGAAGCAAACCCACCAGTTCGGCATAGGTTTCATCTACCGGAATAGCCTCTTTGCCGAGGCGATCTTGCTCGCTAAATGCCACGGTTGCCTCAAGCACATCACTGTCTCCCTGCCAGCAATCGGCAATACGAAATTTGGCCTGCCCCTCAACGGTAATGCCGAGCAACCCATTGTCCAGCTGATCCCAGTCGATCACCGTGCAATAGGTCCCGGTACGGTGAATGGTCTGGCGCCCCTCTTTACTGACAGTCTCCTCTCCCTCGCGCAGCAGACAGATACCAAACCCGGTATCGGTGCGCATACACCGGCTGATCATGTCGAGGTAGCGCTGCTCAAAAATCTGAAGATCAAGACGACTTCCGGGAAACATTACCACCCGTAGTGGAAACAGCGGAATATCCTTAGGGGAATCGAGTTGAATCGGGGCGTTCATTTGTTTGTCTACGCCAGCGGAGCATCTCTAGTTTAGTGAGCCCGGCGTGCTCTGAGTGCCAAAAGCAGCTTCTGATGGATGTTGTCAAACCCGCCATTACTCATTATAACAATCTGATCTTCTGGAGCGCTGCCTTCTTCGACAAAGCAGACTATCTCTTCGACGAAATCGAATGCGTGGGCTGGACACTTGCTTTGCGCAAGCAACGTGTGAAAGTCGATGCCTGATTTCTCTGGCTTCTTCCAGAGCACGAGGTCAGCGGCCGCGGTCGCCGCAGCGAGGTCTGCCTGATGAATTCCAAGCTTCATGGTATTCGAGCGCGGCTCTATGATTGCGATCAGGCGGCCGCCCGAATCGCCGGCAGCCATTTTGGCGGCCATGCCTCTGAGCGTTGTGTCAATCGCAGTAGGATGATGGGCAAAATCATCATATACCGACACACCCTCAATCGTGCCCAGATGCTCCATGCGCCGCTTGACCCCCGCAAATTCGCGCAAGGCTGCAACGGAGGTCGCCATGTCTATCCCCACATGGCGTGCGGCGGCAATCGCTGCAAGGGCGTTTCTCACGTTATGCTCTCCGGTCATGGTCCATTGCATGGCGCAGCGATTGACTACTTCACCCGTAGCTCCCTGACCAAACTGAACGACTTCAAAAGCCTCTCCAGAGTCCTCTGACAAATTTGCATTCCAGAATGAGCTACTCCCTGAAGCCAGCAGGCGACAAACTTCGTCAGGCACATTTACACCAAACTGCTGGGTTGGTGACCAGAGCCCCTGCGACAGAACCGCTTCCAGTGCAGAATCCCGATACGGCGAAATTACCAGACCATTCCCAGGCACCGTGCGCACCAGGTGGTGGAACTGACGCTTAATGGCCGCAAGATTTTCAAAAATATCAGCGTGATCAAACTCAAGGTTGTTCAGAATAGCCGTTCGCGGCGCGTAATGAATAAACTTCGATCGCTTGTCAAAAAACGCCGAATCGTACTCATCAGCCTCCACCACAAAAAAATCAGACTCCCCCAGTGAGGCCGACTGGTCGAAATTCTTGGTTACGCCTCCAATCAGATAACCGGGATTGGCGCCGGCACATTGAAGCACCCAAGCCAGCATNGCACTGGTGGTGGTTTTACCGTGAGTACCCGCAACCCCCAAGACCCACTTNTNCTGAAGCACCGCTTGNGACAGCCACTGGGGNCCTGAGGTATACAATAGCCTNTCCCGCAATACTGTTTCGACCGCCGGATTGCCTCGGGACANGGCGTTTCCAATGATGACCAAATCCGGTTTCGGCTGCAGATGCTCGGGGCGATATCCCTCCATAAGCTGTATGCCCAGTCCTTCCAGTTGGGTACTCATGGGGGGATACACATTTTTGTCGCTGCCGCTCACCCGATGTCCGAGCTGCTTGGCGATGACCGCAAGCGACCCCATGAAAGTTCCACAAATGCCTAGAATGTGAATATGCATAATTCAAAAAAATAAGACGTTGGCTGAGACGATGTAAAACCTATCCAAGCGCGTTAATATTACCTCGTATGGTTTTTTTCAAACGCGGTCAATGGCAATAATGGGTACTGCAAACGACGATCTCTGGGAATTCTCTCTGAAACTTTATGCCGAGCCCGGAGTCGCAGCATCGTGCCTGAGCTTACAGAATAAGCACGGATTTGATGTAAACCTAGTGCTGTTCTGCATCTGGTACGGATTTCGGCATGGCGAACTGACCGACGACCTGCTGAAAACAGCGCTCGAAACCTCTGACCGCTGGCGCGAAACGGTAGTGCAGCCCTTGCGAAGCCTGCGAACTCAACTAAAGCGCGACCTGACAGAGAGCGCCTATTCCTCCAGCTCAGAGATTTCCGCCCTGAGAGAACGGATCGAAACCACAGAACTGGACGCCGAAAGAATACAGCAACAGGAACTAGAAAAGCTAATCGTGCCGTCCATCAAAAAAAACACTGCTTCTGTTCGGGGAGAGCGTTCTACGCGGAGAAATCTTGACAAACTGGCCGCTTCTCGGGGTGCTAGGCTCGATAACGCTGTCAGCGGACATTTCGACAGCCTCGTGATGGTAAACCGTCGATTANTTGGTTGTTAAAACGGCGTCTAAAGTGTTNACTGGCGACCGGCACGAACCGTTGAAACTTGATCAACCCCACGATGGTTGACGCAATTTGCTCCGGCTAGGAACTCTTATTGCCTCGCAGCCAGTCCAATTCCGACGTCTCAGTTAAATCTCACGAAACGGTTTAGCTCGGAAATCAGAATCCGCTCCTGATCGCTTTGAGCGCCAAAGCNCAAGGCGGCACCCTCACGGTCAATTGCNGGACCAATCCCATAGCACTGAATGCCTCGATTGTGTGGGTAAGCCATGTCGGTGGCGCCAGTGCTCATNGTGGGCAAGTTAGTCACAACATAATGCTTGTTGACTCCGGCCTCTATCGCAGCAAACGCCTCTGTACTGAGGCTTGCCTGCCCCGGTAGTCTCGTGTTGCGCTCGCCCAAACTGGCATCGACGACATCGTCAATCAGGTTGCGCACCTGATTCAGAGAACCGGGAATAATATCTTCCTGATCAAAGTGACCTCCCACTGATCGGACTTCCAGAATAAGGGTTTGCGCCGACACGGATCAACAGACCTATTCAGGACTGTTTTGAAACCGGACCCTGCCATCGCTGAACCAGGCCGGGATCAAGGTCAAATAAATCGAGTATGCGACCNACATGATGGTCGACCANATCATCAACCGTCTGCGGATTGATGTAGTGCGCCGGCATGGGCGGCGCCAGAATNGCCCCNATNTGNCTNGCCTTTAACATTAACTCACAGTGTCCCGTATGCAGCGGCGTCTCGCGCGGCACCAGCACCAGTCGACGACGCTCTTTGAGCACAACATCTGCCGCTCTAACCAAAAGGGAATCCGCGTAGGANTTTGCGATTGCGGATAAGGTTTTAATCGCACANGGGGCNACGATCATACCGTTAGTNGTAAACGAACCGCTTGCCAGCCGCGCCGCAATATCCCTGTTGGAGTANACCTCATCTGCCAGAGCCTTGACNTCTTTCGAATTGCGGTCTGTTTCTATCGCAATGTTCAGTTTGGCTGAGTCGGAAAGCACAAGGTGCGTTTCCACCTGCTCGACCCGGCTGAGCACCTCCAGCAATCTAATACCGTAAATTACCCCGCTTGCCCCGCTCATTCCAATGATCAGTCGCATGGGGTATTGANCTTTTTGATAGGACGCATAAGGCGGNAGATTGTTGCATCAAAAGCGAAGCGCTGGCAAGGGAGTTCCTCAGCGAGTANCATTGACACGTCTGGCCATTTCGCGCCAGAAANGCGAACCATTCCCCTCTTCAGACGAAAGACCTTTGCGAGTCATCATGCCCAAACCTAACTTGTTCTATGCGCAGTCCGGTGGTGTAACTTCTGTCATTAATGCTAGCGCCTGCGGGGTCATCGAGACTGCGCGCAAGCATCGAAGCCAGATAGGTAAAGTGTATGCGGGGCTGAATGGCATTGTCGGTGCCCTGAATGAAAACTTGATCGACACCGGNAAAGAAAGCGCGGCCAGCATTGCCGCGCTGCGAGCGACGCCGGCAGGGGCGTTCGGCAGTTGTCGTTACAAGCTGAAGTCCTTCAAGGAGAGTCAGCAGGAATATGAGCGACTGATGACCGTTTTTCGTGCCCATAACATTCGTTACTTCCTTTATAACGGCGGTGGAGACTCTCAGGATACCGCGAACAAAGTNTCTCAGCTCAGCCAGGCCATGAATTTTCCGATCAGCTGTATCGGAATTCCAAAAACCGTCGACAACGATCTGCCGATCACGGACACCTGCCCGGGGTTCGGTTCCGTCGCCAAGTATGTTGCCGTGTCGATTCGCGAGGCTGGGCTGGACGTCGCCTCCATGTGCGAAAGTTCTACCAAAGTGTTCGTCATGGAAGTGATGGGCAGACACGCCGGCTGGATCGCTGGGGCGGCAGGGCTGGCGTCTGAGCAGCAGGGGGACGCGCCACACATTATNCTGTTTCCCGAAATCGCGTTCAATAAAGAAAAGTTCCTTAAAAAGGTTCAGACTTGCGTCAGGAAATTTGGCTACTGCGCCATTGTCGTCTCAGAAGGCGCCAACTATGGAAACGGACAGTTTCTCGCCGATGCGGGCGGCAAGGATGCTTTTGGTCACGTTCANCTCGGCGGAGTGGCACCTTTNGTTGCCAACACGATNAANGAAGCGCTGGGCNACAAGTATCACTGGGCGGTGGCTGATTATTTNCAGCGAGCAGCGCGCCATATCGCGTCTGCCACCGACGTAGAGCAGGCATATGCCGTGGGTCAAGCTGCCGTCGAATTTGCGCTCGCAGGCAAGGACGCCGTNATGCCCACAATTGTCAGAAGGCCGACAAAGCAATACCGTTGGGAAATTGGCGAAGCGAAGCTTTCCGATGTCGCGAACCGGGAGAAGATNATGCCTCGCAATTTTATCAGTCGCGATGGATTCCATATCACCAGTTCCGCCCGGGANTATTTCGCTCCCCTGATCGCGGGCGAGGATTATCCAANCTATAGGTACGGCCTGCCCCAGTACGCCAGACTCAAACGGGTTCTGGANAAGAAGAAACTGGAGAAGTGGCAGGCGAGCTGAAGGGTCTGATTCAGCCAGTCGGATTCAGGGCGCCAGTCTGTCCACCGTCCAGCCACTGCCTCGCCAGCTGTATCTGAAACGGTCATGTAATCGGTGGGCGCCGCCTTGCCAGAATTCAAACTCTTTTGGCACAACCCGATAACCTCCCCAGTTGTCCGGCAGCGGCAGTTTATCGTCCTGATATTGCTGCTCGATTCTTTCATACTCGCGCATCAACTCCGCCCGTGAATCAATCACGCGACTCTGCGGAGAAGCAGCTGCAGCAATCTGGCTACCCTTGGGACGGCTGCTGAAATACTGCCATGACTCTTCTGCTGAGATTTTCTCAGCCAGCCCGCAGATTTTCACCTGCCTTTCGATCACGTGCCACGGAAAATGAAGGCTGATCTTGGGGTTTGCATCCAAGTCCTGCGCCTTTCTGCTGTCATAGTTCGAGTAAAAGACAAATCCTGACTNATCAAAATGTTTGAGCAGAACAATCCGTTGACTTGGNTGTCCGTCTGGCGCAACCGTNGCAATTGTCATGGCCGCAGGATCAGGGANATCCAGNTCCAGAAATTGNGCCANCCANCGTTCAAACTGCTCATAGGGNTCGTCCGCNAGATTTNCNCNNTCCAGACCGTCCCGCANGTATTCCCGTCTGAGTGCTTTCAAGTCCATAGCTGACCCTCGAAAAACTGCGAGCCCACTCCCGAACTGCGGGTCGGTGTTTCAGCTTGCCCGCGGGGCAAATGTCTGACCAGGTCACGGGCCGCGTGCCGCAGCGAGAAATAGGGCATCATCTGACAAAATCTCCGTAATTCCACAGCTGTTGTCGTGCGGTACCCGTTTTCGCGTAGTAAAAAGTGCCAAAGCCATGCTTTTCGCCGGCGAAAAAGCCCCCTTCATACCTGTGCCCATTGACCCAGCGATAGGTGCCCTGTCCCTGATAATGATCATTTACAAATTCGCCAGTGTAGTTTTCGGTATTCTCTTTGAGCCAGTATTCGGAGTGCTGATTTTCCCGCCATTCCGACAAATTGAAAAAATAGGACCCCATGCCATTGCGTTTGTTGTTCCTCCACTGGCCGATATACAGGTTGCCTTTGCCATTCCAGTGCGTCCCTCGCCCGACCCGAAGACCGCGCTCCCAATTCCCCACGTAAACCTCCTTCTCGGTCCAGGAGATCGGCATCTCAAGGCGGCCATAGCCTTCAAACTCTCCTTCAAGAAACCCGCCAGAGTAGCGCCCCTTACCAAATTCTGTCGTAAGTTCGAAAGTCCCCTCACCACTCACGCAATCACCCCGCAGGCATGTTTCTTCAGTAACGCCCTTGAGAGATTGGCCGAACAGACTTCCACCACTGAGCAGAAGAAGCAATGGCACCGCAAAAACCGGAAAAAAATGAGAACCCCGGATGTCTGGACCAGATGACTTGTGCATATCGCTCTCCAACAATCCCGAGCAGTCACACTCGACTGTTCGGGATTATAACGCGGAAAGCCCTTAGACTGCAGGCATTAAAAAACTCTACGCCAGCTGGCTGTATGATGCAGGTTAGGGCGAAATCATCAGGATTGAAGCCCTGACCGGTGATTGCATAAACAACACGACGAGACTGCAGCTCGATAGCGGCCTGTCAGTTATCCTGAAATACAATGTCAGCGCGCCGGCTGATTTATTTCACGCGGAGGCGGCAGGACTGGCAGCTCTCAGTCAACGACAAGCCACCAGAGTGCCCGCGGTTCAGCGGATCGCTGATCACTATCTAATACTGGAAGATCTGGGTTGTGCTTCACCTGGTACAGACTACTGGCGCCTGCTTGGCGCCAGACTGGTAGCATTGCACGGTGAGCCCGCCGAAACCATTGGTTTTACGGAGGACAACTACTTCGGAGCGACGATCCAATCGAATCCTATTACTAGGGACGGGCATCAGTTTTTTGCAGAGCAGCGCATCATGGCACTTGCGCTGCAGTGTCTTGCCGAGGGCAAGATGCCGAAAGAAAGTGTTCGGCAACTGAGGCAGATTTCAGACAGGCTGGACAACTGGATTCCTGACTTCACGCCTGTACTCATTCACGGCGACCTGTGGATAGGCAATACGCATTGCTGTGCCGATGGCCAGCCAGCTCTCATCGATCCGGCAGTGCACTGGGGATGGGCAGAAGCCGATCTGGCGATGACCGCATTGTTTGGCGGATTACCGACAGCGTTTTACCAAAGCTATTTCGACAACAGTGAGATCACGAGTGACTCTCATGAACGCATGCCGCTGTGCAACCTCTACCCTCTGTTAAATCACCTGCTTTTGTTTGATGGCAGCTATCTTCGCGACATTACCGAGATCTGCCGACGCTTCGCCTAGACCCTTATATCAAGCGCCGGAGCACATTCAGCGGGCTGATCTGAACCACGCCCTTTGTGGAGAGAAACCCAAGCACGCCGATCACTCCCATGCCAAGGAGCGGGCCCAATGGCCACACCCAGTAATGGAATGCAAAATCCTGCTCGAACACCTCTTGCTGAAGGTAAAAGAGGCTGGCTTCGGCACCGATGGTCGCAATAAAGCCAGCAAGAAAGCCAATGGT
>NZJB01000070.1 GCA_002691885.1 Gammaproteobacteria bacterium | reverse complement strand
GTTGGTGCTATTTCGGTCCACGGCACCGTCGGCATTTTCGGTATTTTCGCAGTGCTGCTTTCGGATCCAGATGCCACATTTATGGGGCAAATGGTTGGCATGCTGACGATCTTTGGCTGGGTCTTTGGTGCCAGNTTTGTGGCCTGGATGGCCATCAAAGCCGTGATGGGTATNCGTGTCACCGCCGAAGAGGAAGAAGAAGGCATGGACAAGGCCGATTGCGGGATGGAGGCCTACCCAGAATTCGTCAACTAACAAAGGTTCTCAAACCCCAAAAAAAAGCGCCTTCGGGCGCTTTTTTTCCTCACTGATATTATAAGCAAAAGTCAGACAGCGACCACAGCAGCCAATCAGCCAGAGCTTCGACTGCATCCCGTCTAGTCATCTCAGCCCACCCCCCAGATAAGCCTGTCAATACCGAAAGCGGCAACGTTAACGAAGACTTCAGGCAAACCCNTCAGGACGAGCTTCTGAGTCGAATGTTCCAGAAGCGGTAAGATGAGCGTTTTGCCACCTTTGCTTGGCTGTCACCTAAACCGTCTCCTTAATGAAAAACAAACTTCCTGTCGCGATAACCATCCAAAGCGCCGTCCCGTGGAAAACTACCGCTCCTCTAAAGTTGAGAACATTGGCTCGAGTGATCTCCNTGCCGAACGAGTAGAGTGCTATCACCAGGAGAGTTTGACTCAGCCAGCTTGATGAAGACATCAGAAAATCAGGGATACNCAGCAAGGTTCCAAGACCTACAGCGAGTAGGAACAATCCAACAAACCATGGCACACCAAGCCGAGAATGCTGACGTTTCTCAACCAAACTAGCAAAAATCAGCAAGGGGATTAGCCACAGAGTTCGNAGCAACTTCAGTATTGTTGCGATCTGCGCGGAATCGTCACCGAAACGTGCCGCAGTNGCAATCACCGAAGAGGTATCATGGATGGCTACGGCACACCAAACCCCGAACTGCTCCTGCGACATTTCCAACCATTCACCGATCGACGGAAAGATAAGCAACGCAATTGCGTTCAGGCAAAAAACAATAGTCAACACAATGCCGGTTTGCTCCGGTCGCGCGCCGATCGTGGTCGAAAGGCTGGCGACCGCGGTCCCACCACAAATAGCCGTCCCTGAACNCACTAAGAGATTNTATTTACGGTTATCGTAAATCAGGCTCCCTAGTGCTAAGCCGACTACGANAGTCATAATTACGCAAGCAGAGACCAGAGCACNATACTCAACGCTGCTTGCGATTAACTGTNCGANATCTAGATTCAGTCCTATCAAGACAACAGCGATTTGCAACGCGCGTTGACCGATAAGGTGCACCTTAGGTGACCCTTGGCGATTTAGAAGAAGAGAAATCGCAGCACCAATAACAAGCGACGTTGCGGGATTACCCAGGTAAATCAGAAATGGGACCGGGATGGCTAGGACCCAAAAACTCGGGGGACCGGGAAAGCCTGCTTTCTTCGCTATTAAATTAGAAATATCGCTCTAACCTCATGAAGTCGCGGATACTCCTTTAACCCCAATAAAAAGTGACTAGTTAGCATCTTATTGATGTCGCTATTTGCCCCAGAACAGCTTATTTAATTTTTAGTTTCATTTCGAAAGGATAGTCATCAGAATCATTGTGCTTCCTTTTCATTCTTATCATAGTCTCAAACATTTCATCTGACATATCCGCAGATTTCCTGGTAGCCATATCTATGTGAATTTCAACATTTTCAACCAGAGCTGACACTTCACCTGACTCTTTACAAATTGCACACACATAGTGATATAGCTTTTTATTCACGTTAAGCATTCTAAATCTGGGGGTTAGTTTTTCACCTTTTAAACATTCCTTTAAATAGCTAATATTTTGTTCAACCGTAAAAGATGAACAACCCTTGGCAATATAATCTTTCCCAAATCCAAGACTATTATAGAAGTTGTTATCATAATCCATGGGAATGGTTTGGTAGTGCCTAACATTCATGTGGCCATTCATATCGCACATGTCGTCAGATACGATCACAGATGCACCTTCCATTGGAAATATGTCGTTCATATAAATATTACGCACTCATTAAACTTTAAGCTAGGCCCTCTCAATAGCAACGGATTCTGACACCCATGTGCATTTTGCCTTCGAGAGTAGCTAAAACAGAGTGCGCTGTTGCTGTGTTGTAATCAAGTAATTTTTTAATTTTCTCCCTACTGTCATTATCAGTAAGTTTCCAGATTCTAACTACACACTGTGTGACGAGAAGCTAAATCATTTCTTGGATTTCGCTATCACAAAATGTTCGAGTTGAAATAATTGGTTTTCCGAAATAGTTCTTCCAACCGGGGTGAAATACCGGGAATTGAGATCATTCAAAGTTACGTTTTCTATTATTGAATAACCGCTTTGCGAAAGAACACCTTCTATTTCTCCAGCACTGTAGAATGATATCCAAGGTTCACCTACTTTCTCTGACCCATACATAATTAACCTGGCTCTTTTTTCTGCGTTTGGATAACCCGTCCCAAAGCAAGCCTCAGGGTTTTTGTTGAGAAGCTCACTGGCATAAGAGACAAATACAATTGAATCAGATTTTTGAGTGAGCGTAGCTAATTCTTTGACAGTTGAACTGAAAGCTTCTTTAGTGATGTACTGCGATACCCCCTCGAGCGTAAACACGGTGGGTTTACTTTGATCGAACCCCGCATCCAAAAGTTGTTCGCTTAACGACTGGTCAGTGAAATCAACAGCCACATAAATGATATTTTCTGAATTAGGTGGCTCTTCAGGAAGTTTAGACCGCTTTCTAGCCTGAACCTCGGACTGATCCACTTCAAAAATTCTTAGCGAAGATGGAAGTTCAAGCCGATGAGCTCGGCAATCATATCCCGCTCCCAGAATGACATATTGCTCAAATTCACTCGCAGCACTTCTTTTAATAAGATCATCGATAAAGCGCGTCCGCGAAATTAGATGTTCGTGAAAGCCGGGCACAAGTTTTCGAGCCAACCAGACGTTGAGTTTATGCCCCATAAGTTTGATGACGCTAGCACCTAACACAAACCTATCAGCGTAAGGATCGTCTATGATCCGTTCATCAGGTTTGGCTATAGTTTCTATCAAACGCTGCTTGGCTACTCCCTGAGCTGTACCGTCTTTTCTAAAAATTAATCCACTCATCGCCGCTCTCATTCCCATTCATTAGTGATGTGCTTAAAACGCGATAATTACAATAGTTCAAGTGACANTAGAAATATTTTCGTTCAGATNAAGCTCAANCATTTTCGCATACTGCTCATCCTGNGCATCATATGTTTTCANNGATGCGAGANTCCTANAGGCTTNGGCTCAGTCCGGCTTCAACGATANGGCTATCTCATAGCTAATTTGAGCTTTTNTANTTTTCCTAATCTTTGAAGCTTAGCGCCCAAGTTGCTGTGGGCTTCAACATAGCTAGAATTTAATGCTATTGCTTGGTTATGACTAGCTTCAGCATCTTCGTATCTTCCTATCTTTTGAAGTGTAGCACCTAATTTGGCGTGCGTTTCAGTAAAATTTGGCTTAAAGAGTATCGCTTGTGTAAAGCTTGCTTCAGCTTCGTCTTATCTATCTATTTTATAAAGCACGACACCCTAGTTGTGATGAGCTTGAGTAGAATCAGGCTTCAACGCTATCGCATTTTGATAGCGAACCTTAGCTTCGTCCAGCCTGCCTAAGTTCCTCAGTATGGCACCAAAGTTGAAGTACACGTCTGGGGAATCGGGCTGCAAAGCAATTGCTTTTGCATAGCTGACTTTAGCCTCTCAAATCTGCCTACTTCGTTAAGCGTATTATTCAGGTTGCTGTGCGCGTCTGCATCTTGATGAGCTAGAACGACTACCGTCTGGTTTTTATATACTGCCTTTTCTTTCCTGCCTGTTTCCACTAATGTGGAACCTAACACTTTCCATGCAAATGGGTGGCTAGGAAATTGCGCAGTCAAGCCTAGTCCTGACTCCTCAGCATAGTTCAATCGGCTCTCTTTAAAGATTCCCAAAGGCTTCTCAATTGTGCCGCAGACGGTTTACTCGGGTCGTTTGCTTTTGGGAATTGTTTTACATCATGTCAAGTGAGGTCACAAGAATTTGAATTCTTTTTGTATAGAATAATTGAGGAACTGTCGATTACTCTCCAGCCGCTTCCCAGAGAAGGAGCCCCTCTTGAATGCTGAAACTTATTCTCAAATGTTATAAGGTATGTACGTCTAAGACGAAATTTTTCATAAAAATGGTAAAGGAGACTGAAAGATGGTTTTAGTAAACCTTCAANTGAGGATTAAGCCAGAGGTTAGGGACGAGTTTATTAAGTGGTTCTATTCCGTTTTGCCAGATACACGCTCTTATGATGGTTGTTCAGAAGTAAACGCATGCGACCTCCTTGGCGATGAAAACGCAGTGGAGGTAGTTAGTCGATGGGAGAGCAAGGCGCACTATGATAAGTATCTAGCTTGGAGAGAAGAAGATGGCACGCTTGACACTCTCGCAAATTATCTAGCTGCAGACCCAGAGTTTAGGTTTCTGGAGGTAAACCTCCACATCTAATCCAACCCATTAAATATTGAGGCGAGTTTTGCAGCTCGCCTACGTGTTTTGTCATTAGCGTGAGGTATCTGTTTGTCGAATTCTTCAATATCAAGGTTCAAACGTCTCATGGAATAGAAACATCTCTACCCCGCCTGTAATCTTGCACTCTGACATAGCCTCTCCAGTGGCTGGATCATTGAAAATTCTTATAATTCATAAGGGTCGTTAGTTTCAAAGACTGCGATTACCGTTTTGTCATATGCTACTCCCATGTGAGCGAGCATGACTCCCTGATTCTTAAAAAAATCGCCATGTGTTTTAAAATTATCTTTCTAGTGATCAGCACTCTCTACTTCTGGTCTTACTGCAATTAGCATTATATTTTCCTCAAAATAATATACATTTAATTGATCGCAACCGTATCCGCACCTAAACTGGAAGATGCGGATACGCTTTCAAATTTGTCAATCTGCCGAACGCACTTCCCAAAAACGCAGATCAACATCTTTAGTGAGAATATCTATGTCCCATATAACAAAGTTGACTGCACCATTGTTGACAAGGTCTGTGAAATATATGCGAATTTTTGATCGATCCTGCGTGAACGTGCCAAGGTGCGGAGTGGTTAAGTGAGTGCCGTCCTCTAGAAATGTATTTGCTTCTCCAGTCAAGGTGCCTCCTGATTTTTCCTGCATAGTGTACCTATACTCATGTGAGATAAAGACAGAACCATACCCTTCGACTTGACCTTCAAAATCACAAGACATTGAATCTTCATCGAGAGTGAGCCTCGTTACTTTGAGTCTCCCTGTGCCATCTGGCTTTGTAATATCCATTAGTAAACTCCAAAATTATCGAATATTGTGAGCATACAATCATACATATCGCTGCTACTTCTGAAAACACCACAACTGCTTGAGACTGAGAGCCCGGTGTGTGGCAATGCGGGCTGTAGGCGATTATTCTATTATCGCCCTTGAAATACGTCAGACTGTTGGAGACACTATCTTAGGCAAATTTCTGGACAGGTTCATAAATGAAAAAGAAGCTCCTATTATTCTCTCTACTGCTTCTCACGACAACGTTCTCGTCGCTGTCTTTTGGGGAGTGGCGATTAAGTGTAGAAACAGAAGTGACAAATTTTTACTGGGACCCTAAAAATATCAAGAAAGGTAATGGGCTAGTTTATTCGTGGTTTTTACTAGACTATCGTGAAGAGAGTCCAGAGTCGGACAGTCTTTCTATGATGATAAACGTTGAGACCGACTGCGAGACTCTAGCGTCGAAAGATTTGACTTATGTGTCGTACAAGCAGCACATGGCAGGAGGGTCTCCAAGCAGAACCGATACGCCAGAGACTCCCGAGATTGTCTTCCACCCTATGATAACTCCCAGATACAGGTTGACAAAGGAAGTCTGCGATTACATCAACACCAATTAGCATAAGCGTAATCGAAGTCGACCCAGTCTCTATCTGTGTTCGTTCTTCCCTCTTCTTGATCTGCATCTTCAATGCGTGTGTTTCCATCTCCTTCTAAATCCGCATGCTTACTGCAAATAATTCTCATTTAACTTTTCATCAATTAACGACAGGAAGTTGGCAAAACTCCGAGGTCAAAGGAGAACTATGTCGGTGAGAATCGTCGTTAGTGTTGATGTCTACAATTTATACGTGATATTTAATGATGGAAATTTTATCCCTTAATTCAGCACTCGCGGTTACTCTTATCTCAACTGCAGCCTCTCTAGTCCTTTTCCTATCATTGTTTTCAGTTAAAACAGTGCAGGCAAAGGTATCTGATCTTACTGACATAGACGACACTTTGTAAGCTCGACGGTAAGGATCAGGCATCGAGGTCCAACGTCTAATAACACGTCTTCCACATTCCACAGGTTTTTTATTATGATGGTAAACTTATTCGATACCGCAGTTCTTGTGGTCACCCTAACCTCCGTTGTGGCCTCTCTCATTCTTTTTGGGACACTTATGTCTGGTAGATTGGAAACCGCCGACGTTAAGTTGTTNGATAAATCCAAGATGAAATACACGGATGGCGATAACACTTAGCACATTCGGCGGTCAAATATGGGAGAAGATTAGGAAGCGGCTGCTAGTGTTTCNCCTTCCTGATCTGTTCCATCTTCTTCTACTTCAGCGTTTTCTGTTGANNGGGCCGANTCTGCTGTGACACGTAGATATTGAATATCCGTCCCCCCTGTTTTTCCGTGTCTCCCACAGTTTCTGGTGCTCTAGCATGATGCAATTCTCCTCCGAAAGATTCTTGAACTTTTTATGTTTCTAAAATCTATAGGAAAAGTTACTACCTATAACTAGATATACACTTCATTTTTTCAAATAAATTCCATGATNCAATTGTTAGTATTTTGTAAAGCGATGATTTCTTCAATAAAGTCAACAAAGTCGTTNTCAAGTGCAGGCTTANCGAAAGGANTGTTGTTCCACANGAGCTGAACANCAGGATTNNTGTAGAATATTTGCNNAACGCCCGTAAGCTCTTCGATATCCTTTTTAGTTACCGCAAATGCATACTGTCCCCAGTGTAACCAGAACCACGCAAGCATTGCCCAGTGCATGATGAAAGCTTCATCTTAAGAAACGCCAAGCTCTTTAGAAAACATGTCATGTAAAGGGCTTGTTCCCAGACCTTTCTCCAATGCTTGCCTAATTTCGGTGTTCGCAATGCTTGCGAGCATTATTTCCCTGACACCGTTTGAGCGGTGGAGCCGATTAGCGTCAGCTGCTGCCTCTCGAGCCGCTCGAACCTGTATTCCAAAATATCCGAGAGTAAGTACAGCTGCTAATGCACCAGTAATCTCTCCAATAGCGCTAATCGCCTCCCAATTCATTATTTATCTCTCAAAAAATGATTAATTACTTGTCGGATTGGCTCACCTAGTAAATTTTTGAAAGCATGTCATTAACAAGTGGAACTCGCACATTTTCTTTACTAATTTGTCTCGACGAAAACGACATTGATTTCCTCTCTAAGCAGAACTTTCGTCTCGACCGTCACTGAATTGGCAAACTTTTTCCTACCGATCTTTTCTCGTTCTTTTCGTCGCTTATTTTGCATCTTCAACTTTTATCCCTACACCTCAAGATGATCCTTTATTTCCAGGAACTGGTTCTGGGTTCCTACTCAATTCCTGAAGAGTGCTGTGTTGAATTGCTGACTAGACGGGCGTCCAGTGAGTAATTTGAGTGGTAAAACGTCTTAGCGAGACGCTGAGAGAGTGCCAATTGTGTATTTCTTAATCTGAGTCAGTGCTTTGAGTAGATTTGATGAAGTTTGCGAGTTCAATCACAACTTCCGTGTAATTATCACCATCAACACTTGCGCCCCCCATCATAAAGTCAATGACATCCTTATCTTCCTGCAGAAAAGCGATCATTTCCAAAAGATTCTTTTTGTTATCCACGAAGTCTTGATATGTCACATCATTATTTATTGACTCTGGATCTATCTCATATGCGAGTTCTTGTAAGTATTTGTACTCTTTTTGCTGCTTGAGTAAGTAATTGAGCGTTCCTTGACTCTCTTCTGTGCTGTCCAATTTTTTATCTACAAACGCAATCGTTCCTTCCTGCACATATTCTAAGAATCCTGTATCAGTCAGAATCAGAGCGAGTGACTCCGTTAAGAGCTCATCATCTCCGCTCATAAAATGCACTCTGCGCTTCTATCCTTCACAAGTATTCTCGAAACCAGATAAAATATTTTTAAATCCATCTGAAAACATTGGTAATCTAGAGCGGAAAATAGGTCTTACTTCACAGATATTATATACCCGCTGCATTCCCCTCATTTTTGCTGCCCATACGTCAGCACTCAAAAGACCCAATGCAAATTGCTCATAATCGTTTTCATATAGTGTCCAGCTTTGATGCGCACTATTTCGCATCGCTGTAGTCGCCTCGCTGTGAGTATAGTCATAGTCTTGCTCAAAATGTATTGATTGCCAATCAAGCCCAGCTTCTAGCCATACGTTAATTCTCTCCGCCAACATAGATGCCCGCTCTTGTTGCTGAGCCGCTTGAGCAATACGATGCGATTGTCTCATTTCTAAACCCACAAAAATTAATGATGCCATGATGCCTAGCATGCCCAGGAAATTAGTTATATTTGACATTGACCATATAGAAAGCGTATTTCCTGAATTTGTCACTTTTGCCCCTCCTTCTACCGAAATCTTAAATATGCTCTTGTTAGCGTGAGATCCGACGAATTGATGCTCTGAATAGCATTTTGCTCACCTGTCTATTAGTGTGCTTACTTTTACTCCAAAATTCCAAACATTAGGAGTATTGCTGGCCTCTCAGACTATCTCATTGCACTTGAAATACTCCAGGCTGTTAGAGACACTCTCAATTAATTTCTATTAAGGAGCGAAATAACATGTCTTCCTCTCGAAAAGTTCTAGCAGTGTGGTCAATGGCAAACATAACCAATTTATTAGGTATGTTGGGAGTCATTGGATCACTTATATTTGTAGGCATCGAAATTCGGCAAAATCAGGAAATCGCAATGGCAGCACAGCTTTCAGCTAGAAACACTGCATTGATGTCCTTTTACTCTGCTCCCCTCGAGGGGAGTGCGATTGCCCTGAGACTAATGGAAGGTGGAATTGAGCCTGAGATAGATTGGACGAACGATGAAGAACGGGCAACCCTTGTTGCTATTGTAAGGGTAAGAATTCTTAGCCTTTTGAATGCATATTATCAATATAACTCTGGGTTGCTTGATGAAGCGACATTCCAATACACATTGAATAGAACCCTGGAAATATATGAAAACTGTAGATTTAGGGACGTTGTCATTCAAAGGGTTCCGAATGACTTTCTAGAATTTCTCAAAACCAACTCGGTAACGACATGCTCCTAAACTTTAATTACAGATACATTTTAAAAATTATCAATCTACCGAACGCACTTACCAAAAACGCAGCTCAACATCCTTAGTTATGTGTTTGATCTGCGTTCTCTCAAATTCCATCCAAAAGAACACAATGTCTTCTCCAACACTGTGTTTCCGTTTTTACTGTAAATAAGTACTGTCACTAATGGTTTTCAATAGTGACTTAGTTTTTACAGTTGAGTTTGTCACTTATTAATAATAATAGAACCGATATTCTAGTTTACAGAAGACTTATCCGATAATAATTCAAGTAATTCGTTCATATAAACCCTAAAATCTGAATAAAATGTTTCTTTTCACTTCTCAAAGTTTGTAAATTGACAGGTATTCCATCTTTTACGGAAGATATGGTTTGCGCAACACAGCTTGGTTTTTCCTATACTGTTTATAGTGGAGGAGAATATGGTGTTATAACACTTGGATTTTGGAGAGGGACTGATGAATATTTTGTGACTGAAGGTGAATGCGGGGTAAGAAATTCATCACCGCTAGCTGTCGGAGAAAAAGGATACATTGGAAGCGCATCTTCATCTTTCTTCTCTTGATTTAACCGCTCTTGCTCTTCTCTTGCTTTCTTTAAATGCGGTGGCAAATCTATATTCTTCCATCCAGTTTTGTGCATGTCTTTTNCACCTTTATCCTCTTCCATCGCCATTCATCACCATAAGAACGACCCGCTATTTTTTCATTAACGATAATTCGGCTCCTATTAAGTCATCAACATAATCTCGAAACTCAGTGATTAGGAAGTTATTGAGCTCGCCATTAAGCCAAGCTTTTCTATAGATCGGACTTTTGAATAGTGTTACCAATCTTGAATTCAGGTCTACAAAATCATCATCTATCGAGCCTAGCTTGAGATTTAAATAGATGTTTTCTTGTTGTCTGATCGTTTGCATTAGCCACCCTACATAAAAAGACTGTTCTGCCTTAGTTCGGTCATCCTTTTCGGAAATTTCATAAAATTTCTCCGTTCTATCAATATCTATGCATGAATTTCTCCATACTTCCGTGGTTGCATCTGATATTGCTTGCTGCGTAGCCGCTTTGACTGCTCTCGTATTCTGTTTGATTTGATCCGCTAAATATACAATGGTAAGTAGAACAGCTACTGCACCGACAATTTCTCCAATTGCTCCAATTGCTTCCCAATTCATTTTTTTACTCCAGAGGTAGTCTTATTCGCTTCTTAACACTTAATTATTTTCNGTGCCTATCGACTATGAAATCTCATCAATTATTTTATTCAAATACACCCCAAAGTCTGGTGCGAACGTCTCTTGTGATCCTTCCCATCGTTCCAAAGCGTAATCGAATCCCATCACAAACCGCCACCAATTAACCCTTGCTTCAAATTCTTCCGAATCAAAGAGTCCTATTTCATGTTGAAAAAATTCGTTCTCCCACATACGGAACTGTGACAGTGTCCAAAAATCTATCTGTCTAAGTTCAGCGAGTTCAACGTCTAAATTTGAATTGAGTCGATCAACTATGTCATGGAGCTCAGCGTTTTCGATCGCTAATTCATAAAGTCCAAGCTGATTTTCCACGATCGAATTCCTAGTCTGTGATTGCATCATCGCTGTATTTTGCTGCATCTCCAAACCCAGAAACACGATAGACGCGATTACACCAATATTTACTATGAGTGAAGCGCCTTCATTAACTGCTGAAATCTTCATAAATCCTCCTTTGATTTCTGTACTCAGAACTAAGTTATGTATTTCTTAAGTTATTCTCCAACCCGTCTTTTGCCAAAATGACCCCTTTTGATAACATTCTTAGATGAAGATCGTCACTTGGAACTGCAACCTCAATTTCGCAAAAAAATATGAGCGAATTGAAGCTATGGATGCAGATATTTGTATTATTCAAGAATGTGAAAGAGTAAAACAAGATTATTCCCCAAACAGGACATTCTTATGGACAGGAAGAATCGATAATAAAGGTTTGGGAATTCTTTTAAAAAATGGTCATGCCTCCATAGATTCCCCTCATAATCCAGACTTAGTCTATTTCCTCCCCGTTAGATCTGATGATTTTAAAGTTCTTGGTCTATGGGCATACAACCAAAGGGCAAAAAAATTCGGTGACAGTGTTAGTGGTAAAACTATTCGAGCGATTGAGTTCTACAAGCGATGGTTGTCAGATGCAGATATTCCATGTGTTTTTGGTGGGGACTTCAACAACTCGCTTATTTGGGATAGACCAGACAAAGGCAATAACTTCTTTGATATAAACACACAATTAGAAAGTTTAGGTTTTGTAAGTGCCTATCATCAAAAAACTAATGAGGGTTTTGGTGCTGAAGACGCAGCAACCTTTTTTCAGACTAAAGCAAAGTCAAAAAAATACCATATCGATTATCTCTATCTAAGGTCACTTAAGGTTAACTCAGTCGAAGTAGGGAATTATGAGGATTGGATCAAATTGAGCGACCATGTCCCAATTGTGGTTGAGTGTGTTAATTCATGAAAGTCATAAGTTGGAACCTAAACTCAAGAACGAGATTAATTTACGCAGTGATCTTCGAATGACTCTTTCACAAGCTCCACCATACCTGGCACCATGAAGTTAAGTGCTAAATCTGTTTCATCTCGAAACCCACAAGCGTTGTACGCAGTCTGCATCGCTCCAAGCTTTGCAGTCCAAGCCGCCTCATCCATCAGACCCAACTCATACTGCATAAAGTCATTTTCCCATAGAAACCAAAGTTGCCATATTCCATTTAGGTGAGCTTTCTCTACTTCTATCCGATCACCAAGAGCCGCTCTTACCATGTCGCCGTAACCAGCCTCTCCTTCGGTAAAGCTAGAAACAATGTTCAGCAAGCTATTAGTTCTCGCTTCATAATGTCCTGCTAACGCAAAGCGGTGTGACTGCCTCATCTCCAATCCCACAAAGATTAGAGAGCCAATGACTCCTAGCATGCCCAGCAGCTGGATCACCGTATTGATATTTATATTTTTCAT
>NZJB01000069.1 GCA_002691885.1 Gammaproteobacteria bacterium | reverse complement strand
AAGCATCAAAAGGAATCCTGCTATGAAACAGACGCTGTGGCCATTGACTCGATTCACTTCACTTATTCTCACAGTAGTATTTTTGTCGACGCTAAGCGCGCAGCCCAGAGTGATCGAAAGTGCAACCCACCGATTCGTGGAAGCGCAAGATGGCGTCTGGCTCGGCACCGGTACTGGATCTGTTTACACCATGAGTAATGTCATGGTGCTGGTCGGTAAAAACGACACGCTCGTGGTTGATTCCCATGTGACCCCAACCGCGGCGCGTGCCCTGCTTGATGCCCTGCCGGCACTAACTGATAAGCCGATACGTTACTTGGTGAACAGCCATTATCATTTTGATCATGCCCATGGCAATCAGGCTTTTCCTGCGGGAATCGAAATCATTGGTCACGAATATACGCGGCAAAAACTTAATGGTGAGGCTGGTGATGTGCTCGAGGAGAATACCTTCCGCAGTTTTTCAGACCCAGTAGCCTTGACCGTGGCTAATTTGGAGCGGCTGGCTGCGGCGGAAACTAACTTAGATCGCCGGAGCCGTTTACAGGAGCGATTGAAAGTGCAGCGGGAGTATCTTGCAGCAATTGCGGAGGTGCAACCGACGCCACCGAATATCACTCTGACGAATAAGATGACGTTATTTCAGTCAGTCGATGGTGGCAACAGAGAAATCCAGCTGCTGCATTTTGGGCGCGCGCATACCGGCGGTGATGTAGTCATTTTCCTGCCTCAGGAGAGGGTCGCGTTCACTGGAGACATGATGCTCCCCGGGCTGCCATACATGGGCGATGGGCACGTAGATGAATGGCCAGATAGTCTGGAAGGACTCAAGAGTCTTGAATTTGATTACTGGCTTCCAGGTCACGGACCAATCATGGAATCAAAGGAGCCAATTGTTAAGCTTCAAGACTTCCTCCGTGATCTCTGGCTAAAGACCGGCCGATTCTATCGCGAGGGAGTCAGCTGGGGAGAAGCGGCTTTGCAAATTGATATGACAAATCACAGTGCTAATTTCCCACAAATTAGTGAGGCAGGGGTTGATCCGAGAGCCGTCAGAAGAATGTATCAGCTGCTGGACCAGCGTCGGTAAGTCTCGCACTAGGAATCAGGTGTCAGTTTTGCACTCGTGAATGGACGGACGGAGAAGAACTTACATGACGGGAACACACGAACGGCCGATTTTTTTGAAGCCTGGTCACAATGCGGGCGACCTGGTTGAGTCGACTAGTTGGAAGATACTCACTGAAGAGCGCGGGCTGGTCGAGGTCGAGGCGCATCTGCCTGAGCATTTGTTGAACCCACGCAATCAGCTCTTCGGAGGCTTTACCGGCACGTATGTGGATATGATTTCCATTTTTACCTGCCGGACGCTGTTTGATGACGAGAACGCATCCAAGTGGTCTGCAACCGTCAATATGCGCATAGACTATTTCGCGCCGGTCTTGGGTCCGACGTTCAGGCTGCGCGGCGAGCTTATCAATGACGGTCGCACGACCTGTCTGGTGGCGACTCATTTTCTGGATCTCGACGGCAACAAGCTGGTGTACGCGATTACGACCTTGCGTAAAACCGGATGATTGTCGCTGACCGGAAAAACCAAAAAAACTGCGGCATTAGCGGCCGCTTTTGATCGGGCCAAATTCCCACTCACATGGAATAGCCCTTCTCATCATGATCGCTGATGTCCAGGCCCTGTTGCTCCTGCTCCTCGTCAACGCGCAGTCCGCCCGTAAGCGCGGCAAAAATGCGGCAGGCGGTTTTACTTGCTGGCATAATGAGTCTCACTTTTCAGAGGGCGTCATTGCCCGTCTCTCCTGTCCTGATTCGGATGACCTGCTCGAGATCAGTAACAAAGATTTTGCCGTCTCCAATTTTATCCGTTCCCGAAGCTTTGCAGATGGAATCAACGACCTGTTCAACCAGATCGTTGGCAACGGCAATCTCGAGTTTGGCCTTGGGCAGGAAATCGATCACGTATTCTGCACCTCGATAAAGTTCCGTGTGTCCTTTTTGGCGACCAAAGCCCTTTACCTCGGTCAGAGTCATACCACTGATACCCAGAGCTGAGAGTGCTTCACGCACATCGTCCGTTTTGAAGGGTTTGATAATCGCGGTGATCAGTTTCATTGGTTTCTCCTGAATATTACTGCTTAGAAGTTCAGCGACCGTTTTATGCGCCTTTTTTTGGTGCAAAAGGCGTGTCGGATGAGCGATTATTTGCTTTACGTCCGCTAATAATACTTCTTATTAAAACTTTACCATGCCCCAGAGCAAAGACCTAACGCGGCAACCTGAATTGCTGCACTTAATTATGGCAATTATTGGTAACCCCGAGACAGAATGCACATCAGCGGTGCGGACGAGGTTGGCGGATCAAAAAAGCCGATAGTCGTTCAGAAAGCCNANCGCTCGTTTGTGCAACGGGCAAGATGAGGGATTTTACAAAAAGTCAGGACAATCGAGGGTGGCGTTTTGACATCCCTTTCNTAGCCCCGTGTGTTTCCCGGGATGTTGGCGGTTCTACTCGTCGGGTTTGAGAAGTTCATCCTGAAGTAGATAATCCAGCGATTTCCGCTTACGACTCCACTTAGCGGCAAGCAAGGCGCCGCTGATATTGTGCCAAACGCTGAACAGCGCGCCGGGCAGAGCTGCCGTGTCTGAGAAAAATTCCAGAGCCAGTGCGACGCCCAGGCCAGAGTTCTGCATACCGACTTCGATCGCAATGGTGTGGCTTTGACGAGTATCAAAACCCAGAATTCGGCTCAGATAAAACCCTCCACATATGCCGCCCAGATTGTGTAGCACTACTGCAAGCAGTGTCAGGGCACCAACTTCCAGCAGACTGTCACTGTTGAGCGCAACCACGATCGTAATGATGATTAGAATGATCAGAATTGACAGTGTTGGCAACCCGGGAGTCAGAGGCCGGACAAAATCAGGAAAGAGGTGGTTAAGCATGACTCCCACTAGGACCGGAATCAGGACAATCTGTATGATGCTGACAAGCATTTCCATGGTGTTGACGTCCACTGAAGCGGAAAGGTAGAAACCCGTTAGCAAAGGAGTGGCAACGACGCCGACCAGTGTGGAGCAAACCGTCATGCTGATCGACAAGGCCAGATCAGCTCGGGCCAGATAGCTGATGACATTGGACGCGGTGCCGCCAGCGCAGCAGCCTACCAGCACCAGTCCGACGGTGAGCTGATTGGAAAGCCCAAACATTTTCGCGAGTACGACAGCTAGCAGTGGCATCAGAATAAATTGCAACAAAACACCCACGAGAATGGGTCGTGGNTCTTNGAGGATGCGCTGAAAATCCGTCGCTTTCAGGGTAAGACCCATGGTGAACATCANGCCCGCGATCAGCGGAATAGTCCAGGANGCCAGAGACGAGAAGGGTTCACTGNAGAAGAAGGCCACGCCGGAAACAAGAACGGCCCACAGCGGGAATAAAGTATTGAGTCGGCTCATGTGTCTGAAGTGACCATTTGGTAATCTCTGCGATTGGAATGAATGCAGCGCGGAAGCATAGCGGATTGGGTTGCTGCAGGTAAGTTTAGCTTTCGCTCAAAGGACGGATTACGCCAGTCGTGAGCTTGTTTTTAGGCCCATCGCAGTGTTTCTGTCAGTGCGTCCCGTAATAGCCGACCTGTTACTTGCAGATGATTACCGTGAGCCTGGCTTGTTAGGTTGATGAGGCCGCACGTTCACTAGAACACTTTTGAAACCGGGCGTTCTGCTGCGTGGGTCAGTGTCCTGAGGAATCAGCACGTTGGCTTCNGGAAAATAAGTCATCACCGAACCTTGCCTGATNTCGTATCGGATGGCGCGGAGGGCNGACATGATNCCGGTGTTATTNNGTACGTCGACCAGAGCGCCGTCTTCAAGGCCTAATAGGTCGAGATCGTCCGGATGCATGAAGAGAGCCCGCCGGTCAGACTGACGACGGTAGCTGTCTTCGTCGCTGTAAATTATGGTGTTGAACTGTCCTTCACTTCTGACGCTGGTCAGGACGAACTCTGAGAGCCNGGTGCCTAAAGCAGAACGTCTGTGCCAACTGGTTGTCTTTGGAATACAAAAGCGCGCCTTGTGTGATTCAGTCCGGAAGCGCGGTGTTTCGAAGTGCCGACCCTTAATGTGGAACTCTGCCTTGCTGTCGTCGATTCTCTCCAGATCTTCAAGGCCGGGTATGACTTTCGCGATGACTTGACGGATATTTCGATGTTTTCTGAATTCAGAAAACCTNAGAGTACTGGCTGATACCACCTCTTCAGCAAGGTCAGCTATCAGTTCCACTTCGGATCGCAGGACAGGCAGGCGATCAAATCCACCATCGCTCAGGCGAACGAAATTAAACATGCTTTCCTGTGTCGTGGCCTGCTTTTCTTCGTCCCTCACCCGCACAGGTAGAATCAGATTTTCGCCTTCGACACCATTGAGGTGGGTCTCGTTAAGTGTGGAATTCAGCATCACTTTGAACGGGATTCTGTCTAGCGCCTGAGCCGAAAAACGCGAGTCTGGATTGGCAGAATAAAGGTTGCCACCCAGAAGCAGAGCAAAGTCGATTTGTCCGGCCGCCGCTGCCTGTACACAAGCCAGAGTATCCATGCCTTCTCCCGCAGGAAGNGCAATGCCGAGTTCCTGCTCCAGTGCTGTCATCACCTGACTTTTGATTGCAGGNGTCAGGCCGACGGTANTGACACCNTGCACGTTGGAATGGCCGCGCAGCGGAAGTAACCCCTTNCCCGGNCCCCCTACCATGCCCCTGAGCAACGCAAGAGCAATAACTGCCTCAATATTNTCTGAACCATTGTAGTGATGGGTCAGACCCATGCCCCATGCCATCACGGTTGCCTGAGACGCCTGATAGATCTTGCTGATCTCAACGATCGTCTCTTGATCAACCCCTGACTCTCTGACGATATCTTGCCATTGGGTTTGCTCGACGAAGTCGCGGTAGGCCTCGAAGCTTTCGGTGTGCTGTTTGATGAACAGTGACTCAACGCCATTGTTGCCCAGCAGGCATTTGGCAACCCCGACGATAAAGGCAACATCGCCACCCACATGGGGCTGGACATAGTGGGAGGCTACCTCGCCTCCGCCGGCGATCATGGAACGGAAGTTGGCGGGNGANGCGAAACGGACAAGACCGGCTTCGCGAGCCGGGTTGACGACAATGACCTTGCCCCCCCGCTGTCGACATTCGAGCAGCACTTTTACAAAGCGTGGATGGTTTGAGGCTGGGTTAGCGCCAAAAACGAAAATGGTGTCGGCGGCGTGAAGGTCGGCATAGCGGATGGTGGCCGTACCGGTGCCGACGGTGGCGCTCAGGCCGATCCCTGAGGCCTGATGACAGTAATAGGAGCAGCTATTGATGTGATTGCAACCATAAACACGCGCAAAGAGCTGGAGAAGAAATGCTGCTTCATTGGAGGAGCGGCCGGAGCCGTAAAAGAAGCTGCGGCTAGGATGCGTCGTGCGCATTTTCTCGCCGGCCAGTCGGAGCGCCCTGTCGTAGTCGATCAGCTCGTAGCGGTCGGCTTCGGGCGCCTTGTACAGCGGGTGTGAAAGACGTCCGAGCTCTTCGAGTTGTTTGCCGCTCAGCTGGCGCAGTTCCGCAAGGCTGTTCTGTTGAAAGATCTGTGGCGGGATAGGTGCGCGATGATCGCTCAGTTGTGCCTGGATGTTTTTATTGCAGATTTCAACCCGATTGCTGTGCTCATTGTGGAGGCCGCCGCGCTGGCCTCCGGTGCCGAAGGCGCAGGCTTTGCAGGCGTTATTTGAACGAACGCTGGCGCTGAGTTTGCGGGCACCCACTTGACGGGCAATAGACATTACATAGTTAATGGCCTTGAAGCCACCGCCAATGATCTCGGCCTCGCCGGCATGCTTGTCAGTCATTCAGCCCGATGACCTCCATCCGGTCAGAGCCAGCTACCGTGATGACCCTCCCGTCAACAGTGGTGAAGGAGCGTTCTGCCAGCTGATACTTATAGACTTCATAGCTGGCCGGATCTGCACGATCAGTGCTGTACAGTCTTACGGTGATTAGTTGGTGGTCATCCAGCCATCGGTAGTAATACAGGGTAGCACCCACCACCACCATGAAAAATAAAAACAGATAAGAAGCGGTTCGCAGGTCGTCGTGCAGTGTAGGGTTAGATGATTTATTTTGATCGCCGGCAGCAATTTTCAGGGTAGCGGACATTGCTGTTTCGCGCTTTGATCCAAGATCTCGGCGCACCATTAGGTAGGCAATGGCTATGACAGCCAGGGTAAGAAGTATCTTGCCTATCATTGNGGATTCCTCATTGGCCGCATCANGNTGCGGCTCCNGCTAAATCATCATAACAGTGCCTGCAAAGTGTTGACCAGTCGCNACCAGTGACGGGTCAACGCTATGATCCGGTGCCCGCTGATAATTTATGGCAGTGGCTCGTAAAATAACGGCCCANAACGTGGACACTTGAATTGNCGGANNGNTTAATACCTGAGATGTACGGNGCGTCANAGAAGGGANTGCTCCACGTNCCCCAAGNTATNCCGCTGCTGTCANTGCGCTATCGAAGTCTGAGCCTGCCANTGATCTCGAACCCTGCAATCCCGCTGTCAGGTGTGGTGGGGGCGGCGAAGACTGCGGCATTTGACGCGGCCGGTGAGACTCTCAGANAGTGGATTTTGCTGTGAATTACCTACACCGTCTCAGAGGTTTCCGAACGCGAGCAGGCTGAGATCCTCATGCCGAGTCCGGGCGCTGTTGCAGCAATATCTCATGCTGTTTAAACTGGACACAAAATTCGCCGCGTGGGCTATCGACCTACGGGCTTGAGCGCTCTATATCGGGCCTGGCGACACGAATCGAATTTGATAAAGCATTACCCGGATAATGACTAATCCCTGCCGATTATCCCTGAAGCCCAGAATTCTCGCTTCAGCACTTGAAAGCCTGATGGGTCTCAAGCCTTTGGCGAAGGTCTACGATGGTCGCCCGCCAAACTGCGATCCCTTTGAGTTTCTGGACTATACGCTTGATGCGTTGGGGATCGATATCGCGATTGATGAAGAAGCGTTGTTGGAGGAAATACCGAAGACCGGACCCGTGCTGATTGTTGCCAACCATCCGCTGGGTGGGCTTGAAGGAGTGGCAATTGCCAAAGTCATAGGTAAGTATCGGCCTGATCTGCAGGTGCTGACGAATGAGTTGCTGCGCCTGATCCCCGAACTGGCGCCGATATTTATTGGCGTTAATGTTTTATCTAGCAATGCGGCGGCGGGCAATGTTGGTGGTATCAAGCAGGTTCACAAGCACCTGAAGAATGAGGGTGCGATACTGCTGTTTCCGGCAGGAATGGTGTCAGCGTATGAATTCAGCCACCGCCGCATTCAGGATCGGGAATGGAATCGCCTGGCCGGACAGCTGCTGAAAAAATACGAATGTACCTGCACGCCAGTCTATGTCAAAGGCAGAAACAGCAACTATTTCTACGGTGCAGGCCTGGTGCATCCGCGCCTTCGCACCCTGTTGCTGCCGAGGCAGCTGGCGAATAAGCAGGGCTTCATTCTGCCCCTGACTATAGGGCGCTCGATCCCCTCACAGGAGTTGAAGCTGCTCCAAAATCCGGTGGCGGTGACACAGTATCTTCGTGTCGCCACAGATGCGCTTCATAAATCGGGAGGCCAGTGCCGATCGGACGAGCCGAAGGCGCTTTTGGAATTAAGTCGTGAGCAAAGCTCCGACGAATTACGACGGGCGGTCGAAAAGATGACTGACCTTCGTGTTGTCGAGCATGACGAATTTGATGTGTATTTTGCGCCTTACGATCGGCTTGGCTTTGTTATGGAGCAGATTGCCATTACCAGGGAGAAGGCGTTTCGTGCAGCGGGAGAAGGAACAGGCCTTTCTCAGGATTCCGATGGGTATGATCCGCATTATCGACACCTCTTTTTGTGGGATAAAACGGAGTGTTGTATTGCGGGAGCCTATCGGGTTGGTCTGGTTAATGAGATCGTTGCAACTCATGGCGTAGAGGGGCTGTACAGTCGCTCTCTTTATAAATATGACGAAGCTTTTATCCGACAACTGGGCTCTGCGATTGAAATGGGTCGTTCTTTTATCCATCCTGACTATCAGCGGCGGCCGGTTGCTCTGAATCTGCTGTGGCGGGGGATTGGGCAGGTGCTTGTCAAAATGCCCAGGTATCACACTTTATTTGGCTCGGTGAGTATTTCGAGAGAATACAGCGATCTTGCCCGAAGTATCATAGCAGATACGATGCTCACCAATTTCAGGGCAAAGGAATTCTCTCAGCTGGTTGAACCGGTTAACCCACTTAAGGTCATAAATCGGGTCTGGACAGATGACATGCTTGCAGAGTTGGCTAATGTGAAGATGTTGAGCAAGCTGATCGGGCGCTGCGATCCAGGTAAGACGGTGCCCGTACTCCTGCGTCACTACCTGTCTCTGAATGGTAAACTGGCNTGTTTCAATATCCACTCCAGTTTCAATTATTCTTTAGAAGGACTGATCATTGTTGATACGCGAAATACTGAGCAGAAGACATTGAGTAAGTTTCTCGGTGCGGAAGGCCTAAAGTACTTTATGTCCTTTCATGAGGTCAAAAATACCGCCTAGCGCTTCCTCCGCTAGCCTCCTATAATACACGAATGAGCAAGTTCTTCTCTGTACTTCAGCTTCTGCTCGCGGTTCTGGCCGCTGCGCTTGCCGTGGCTACCCTGGTAAATCTGGTGCTAATTAGCTCACGACCTGAAACGATATCGGTAGTCAATGCCATCATTGGGCAGGGTCTGCTGATTGTTTGNNTGGCGGCATTCGCTCGGGTTTTGGGGCGAAAAGCCTGGCGAGCACTTTCTGGAGAAACTTCAGACACCCTCCAACCCGACTAACCGGGTTTTTACAGCCGGATTGCGTCTGCACAGTAACTCGAGAAAAGAGTATAATGCCGCGCTTTTTCACCTTGGACCTACCCTGAATGATCATCTTCGACAATCCTGATCGGTTTGCNCAGTTTCACCAGAGCTGTGTTGCCACCATAGGTAAGTTTGACGGGGTGCATCTGGGGCACCAGCTTATTCTTGATCAGCTGAAGCAGCGGGCAGAAGAGCTGAATCTGCCAACACTGGTCATTTTGCTGGAACCGCATCCTGAAGAGTTTTTTGCTGGGCCTGAGGGTGAACCACCGGCGCGCTTAAATGTGATCCGAGAAAAGCTGGAGCTGCTGGAGAGCTTCGGGGTCGACTTTGTGTTTCAGCTTAATTTTGATGAAAAGATTAGCAGCNTGAGTGCCGATAGCTACATAGAGGAAATCTTGGTTGAAGGTCTCGGTGTAGCCGTTTTTATCATCGGTAGCGATTTTCGCTTTGGCTTCAGGCGGCAGGGTGATTTTGCGCTGCTCCAGCAGCGCGGTTCGGAGCTGGGATTTGAGGTTGAGGAAACCTCATCCTATGAATATAACGGCGTTCGGATCAGTAGTTCGTACATNCGGCAGGAGCTGGCTGTCAGCAATTTTGCCTTAGTCGAGCAATTACTAGGTCGGCCCTATTCAATCAGAGGTGAGGTTCAGCANGGTANACAACTGGCGCGTAGCTTAGGNTATCCGACCTGTAATGTTGGTTTGCAGCGGCGGACTCTCCCTCTACATGGCGTCTTTGCCTGTGAGGTGAGATTAGCCGACCGGTTCTTTACTGCAGCGGTGAATGTCGGCTTCAAGCCCACGGTGACCGATGAGAGAGCGGCCTTACTCGAAGCACACCTTTTTGATTTCGATGAAGATTTATACGGTAAAACAATNGAGGTGATATTCCGTCACAAGATCAGGGAAGAAATGAAATTTGATGGACTCGGTGCGCTCAAGGGCCAGATGAGCAGGGACATCGATANAGTGAGAGAGATGATGGGCGCGCCAGCTGCCCAACAAACTTGAGTCAGGGAATCGGTCGACGCAACTATGACAGACTATAAATCTACACTGAACCTGCCCAGTACGCCTTTCCCGATGAAGGCGAATCTGGCGCAACGCGAGCCACAGATGCTGTTAAATTGGGAGACCATGGATCTTTACAGCAGGATCTGTGAAAAAAATGCGGGCCGCCCGAAATTTATCCTGCATGACGGTCCACCGTATGCCAATGGAGAGCTGCATTTGGGGCATGCGATTAACAAGGCCCTGAAAGACTTTGTGGTGAAATCCAGGCAAATGAGCGGTTTTGATGCGCCCTATGTGCCTGGCTGGGATTGTCATGGTCTGCCGATCGAGCACAATGTTGAAAAGAAAAAAGGCAAAGCAGGTCAGAAAATCAGNTTTGCAGAATTTCGTGCTGCCTGTCGGGATTACGCGGCCGGTCAGGTGGAAACACAAAAACAGGGTTTTATTCGACTGGGGGTCTTAGGTGACTGGGATAATCCCTATCTCACCATGAATCCCGAAACTGAGGCTGATATCGTTCGGGCTCTGGGTCAGATTGCCAGTAACGGACACCTGGTGAAGGGCTACAAGCCGGTTTACTGGAGCGTGGTCGGGGCGTCAGCNCTGGCTGAGGCGGAAGTGGAATATCAGGACAAGCAGTCCTTCGCCATCGACGTGCGCTTCGCCGCCGCTGATCGCGATGATGTGCTGGCCGCTTTCGGGCAGCCGATTGCTGCGCAGGCATTACCGGTTTCAGTAGTGATTTGGACAACAACGCCATGGACGCTTCCCTCCAATCAGGCAGTCTGTCTGCATGGAGGGCTGGATTATGCTCTGGTTAAGTGTTNGCTTGACGGGACTACTGAACTGTTGATCCTGGCTGCAGATATGGTGGAGNACATCATGCTGCGCTATGGCGTTGATCAGTACGAGACGATCGCAAAGACCCGGGGAAGCAGTCTGGAGCACAAGCTTCTCCAGCACCCTTTTGTCGAAGATCGTCAGGTGCCGCTGATCCTNGGTGAGCACGTCACCACGGATGCCGGTACCGGAGCGGTGCACACGGCACCCGATCATGGTCTNGATGATTTCTACGTCGGGCTGAAATACGGGATCGGCACCCTAAATCTGCTTGATGAACACGGCGTTTTCACCGCTGGTGCAGGGCAGTTTGCCGGTGATCATGTCTACAAGGTTGATGAAAAGGTCATCTGCGTCCTGGAGCAAGTACGGTCGCTTGTTGCGCAACAGACGATTCACCACAGCTATGCGCACTGCTGGCGGACTAAAACGCCGCTGATTTATCGGGCGACACCGCAGTGGTTTATCAGCATGACAGAAAAAGATTTGCTGGGCTCAGCGCTGGACGCGGTCAAAGGGGCTAAATGGATGCCTGACTGGGGCGAAGCACGTATTGAGTTGATGCTCAAAGGCAGTCCGGACTGGTGTGTTTCTCGTCAGCGCACCTGGGGAGTGCCGATTACCCTGTTTGTCCACAAGCAGACACAGGAACTGCATCCGCGTACGGAAGAGCTGTTTGAAGAGGTCGCAGCCCTGATTGAAAAGCAGGGGATGGACGCCTGGTTCGAAGCAGAAGCTGAGCATTTTCTTGGCGCAGAGGCTGCGGACTATGAAAAAGTCACTGATACTCTGGATGTCTGGTTTGATTCTGGGGTGACACATTTCTCTGTACTGCAGCGACGCGATGAGCTCCAGTATCCCGCTGACCTGTATCTGGAAGGCTCTGATCAGCACCGAGGTTGGTTCAACTCTTCTCTGAAGACCGCGATTGCTATGCACGGCTCTGCCCCTTATAAGGAGGTCTTGACCCATGGCTTCTTCGTGGATGCGGAGGGTCGGAAAATGTCCAAATCTCTGGGCAATACGGTTGCGCCGGCAAAGATCTACCAGCAATACGGGGCCGATATCCTGCGCCTATGGGTGGCTGCCACGGATTTTCGNGGTGAGATGACTGTGTCAGATGAGATTTTCAAGCGGGTGGCAGATGCGTANCGCAGGATACGGAATACGGCTCGCTTCATGCTGNCAAANCTGAATGGGTTTGTACCCGAAGAAGATGCCCTGCCGAGTGATCANCTGCTGGCTNTGGANTACTGGATCGTCAGGCAATGCCAGCTGCTGCAGGAAGAAGTTGTGAATCATTATCACAGCTATAATTTCTTGAGTGTCTACCAAAAAATTCACAACTTCTGCGTGACGGAACTCGGTGGGTTCTACCTTGATGTNATCAAAGACCGTCAGTACACCACACAGGTCGACAGCCGGGCGCGTCGCTCAACTCAGACCGCCATGTTGCAGGTTGTCGAGATGCTCTCGCGCATGATTGCGCCTATTCTGAGTTTCACCGCTGATGAGATTTGGCAGCACATACCCGGAGNGCGGGAGGACTCTGTGTTTCTCTCCGATTTTGAAGAAGGGTNTCGAGCCCTGGAAGAGTCCGGGGAATTCGATGACGCATTCTGGCGCCGGATTCTTGAAGTGAAAACTGCCGTNAATCGAGAGCTCGAAGTGCAGCGCGCTGAAAAAACAGTGGGCTCTGGNTTGAGCGCTGAGGTTGATCTGTTTTGCGGTGGCCAGCTCGCNGTCGACCTGGCTCGGCTCGGAGAAGAGTTACGCTTTGTGCTGATNGTGTCTAGAGCTTCAGTAAAGTCCGGAACACANGCANCNGAACAGGCAGTTTCGACGGAAGTGGCAGGCCTCAGCTTGCGGGTCACGGCGTCAGNACATNAAAAATGCGAGCGCTGCTGGCATCATCGTGAAGACGTCGGTCAGGAAACTGCGCATGCGGGTCTGTGTCTGCGCTGCGTCAGTAATGTTGCCGGGGACGGTGAACTCAGACGTTTTGCCTGATCGTAGTACCTAGATGGCAAGCACAAGTTCTCCAATTATTGCAGGGTCGCAGATCACCCTCTATTTTTCGCTGGCGCTGCCCGGAGGTGACATCATCGATTCAAATTTCGATAAAAAGCCCGCCAGTTTTCGTCTGGGAGACGGCCAGATGTTGCCCGGGTTNGAGCAGGTANTGTTAGGTCTTCGTTCGGGAGAGGAAGTGGAAAAAACNCTCAAAGCTAAAGAGGCGTTCGGGGAGCGAAATCCNCGCAATGAGCAGGTATTTCCGCTGGAAAAATTCGAGCACTTGATGGAGGATGATTTAGTTCCCACACAGGTTGGTAGCGTTGTGTCATTTAAGGACGCGGGGGGCTTTGATCTGCCCGGTGTAGTCANGGCAATCGGAGAGAAGACAGTGAGNGTCGATTTTAATCACCCNCTGGCNGGGAAGNGNATCGTGTTTACGGCGCGAATTGTCTCCGTCCTCCCCCCTGAGGAGCAGGCNGTCGAAGTGAAATTGTCATGACTGATGCTNACAGNGTNCAGCTACANCCCGNAGTGAATTTACCGGTGATCCGGCTGGCAAATCCGCGTGGATTCTGCGCAGGAGTCGATCGGGCAATCGANATTGTCAACAGGGCNCTGGATATCTTCGGTGCCCCAGTGTATGTCCGTCACGAAGTGGTGCACAACAAATTCGTGGTCGAAACTTTGCGCGCCCGTGGCGCGATCTTCGTCGACGAACTGNAAAATATCCCACAAAAGGATCAGCNTGATAGATCGCCGATTGTGGTTTTCAGCGCCCACGGNGTATCGCAGCANGTTAAAAAAGAGGCNGATCGCAGAGGCTTTAAGATATTCGATGCCACCTGCCCGTTGGTTACGAAGGTGCATCTGGAAGTAGTTAAGTTCAGTAGGGCCGGGCGCGAGTGTGTTCTTATCGGCCACCAGTTTCATCCTGAAGTGGAAGGCACTATGGGNCAGTATGACGACAGCCAGGGTGGTAACATCTATCTGGTAGAATCTGTGGCTGACGTGCAAACCCTCGAGGTTGAAGATCCTGCTCGCCTTTCTTTCGTTACGCAGACGACGCTCTCNATGGATGACACNGCGCGGATCATTGANGCGCTGCGTGAGCGCTTCCCTGCTATTGAAGGGCCGCGCAAAAAAGACATTTGTTATGCGACGCAGAATCGTCAGGATGCGGTCAAGCAGCTCGCTCTTGAATGTGATCTGCTGTTGGTGGTCGGCTCACCCAACAGTTCGAATTCAAACCGGTTGAAAGAGTTGGCGGAACGGCTCGGNTGTGACGCTTATCTGATCAACAGCGTTGAGGATATCGACTCATCGTGGTTAGACGGCAAGTCGCGCTTCGGGGTCACAGCCGGCGCTTCGGCGCCCGAAGTGCTGGTCGAGCAGGTAGTCAGCAGGCTGAAAAAGCTTACCGATCTGCCGCCAGAAGAGTTANCGGGCGCNGAAGAGCACATCGTTTTCAGCATGCCGAAAGAACTCCGGCCAACGCAGACCTGAATTCTCAGGCCAGAAGGTTGTTCAACTCGTCAAGCTTGTTGCGCAAAGCGGTAAGTGCAGTCTGCATCTCTTCCTGTTTAGCGCGCTCTTTGGCAACCACTAAATCCGGCGCATTGCTGACGAATTTCTCATTACTCAGTTTGCCGGTAACCGATTTTAACCCGGCTTCAAGCTTCCCGATTTCTTTTTCCAGTCGTGTGGTTTCAGCGTTGANNTCGATTAATCCGGCCAGTGGCACCAGCACTTCAACGCTGTTGTGNAGGCCTGTCGCGCAGGCCGGAGTGGCGTCATCAGGGCTCAGCCATTCAATGGATTCGAGTTTGGCCAGTTTCTGTAGGTAAACCCGGTTCACCTGCAGAAAGTCCTTATCCTGCTCATCGCCGCCGCGCAGAAATGCGCGAATNGACCTGGCTGGAGAGATATCCATTTCGCCCCGGATATTGCGGATGGCGAGTATTATGCCTTTCAGCCAGTTAATTTCTGCCTGAGCCGCCTCATTGATCTTGGCAGGATCAAATTCCGGATAGGGCTGCAGCATGATGCTGCCACCTTTGTTGTCAATCAGAGGGTCGAGTTTTTGCCAGATTTCTTCAGTTAAAAATGGCATGAACGGATGCAGCAGCCGGAGACTGCGTTCTAGTACAGTCAGCAGCACNCGGCGGGTTGCCCGGGCTGCCTGAGGATTGTTCTCTTCATTCCAGAGGGTCGGCTTGCTGAGTTCTAGATACCAGTCGCAATACTCATTCCAGATGAACTCATAAAGTGACTGAGATGCCAGATCAAAGCGGTAGTCCGCCAGTGCGGCCAGTACATCGCCTGTCGTTTGCTCGAGTCTGCTGAGAATCCAGCGATCAGCGCTGGAAAATTCATCAGGATTCCACTCAGGTGACAGTGACTTTCCCTCGCTGTTCATCATGGCGTAGCGGGCTGCNTTCCAGATTTTGTTGCAGAAATTACGGAAGCCCTCGGTACGGCCGACGTCAAATTTAATGTCGCGCCCAGTGGAAGCCAGGGAGTANTAGNTAAAGCGCAGGGCATCCGTGCCGTACGCAGCGATGCCTTCGGGAAAACTTTCCCGGGTAAGTTTTTCAATTTTTTGCTTCAGCTGCGGCTGCATCATGTCCGCAGTGCGTTTGCTGACAAGCTCATCGAGCCCGATGCCGTCGATCAGGTCTATCGGGTCTAGAATATTGCCTTTGGATTTAGACATTTTCTGGCCATGTTCGTCACGCACCAGACCGGTGATGTACACTTTTTTGAACGGGATCTCACCGGTGAACTTCAACGTCATCATGATCATCCTCGCCACCCAGAAGAAGATGATGTCAAAACCGGTTACGAGTGCGTCAGTCGGGTGGAATTTGTTGAAGTATTCTAGATCGTCCGGCCAGCCCAGAGTGGAGAATGTCCATAACGCTGAGGAGAACCAGGTATCCAGAACATCTTCATCCTGACAGAGCGCCAGCTCATCGGGAAGCTGATATTTCTGCCGGACCGCTNACTCGNTGTTGCCGACATAAACGTTTCCTTCATTGTCATACCAGGCAGGAATGCGGTGACCCCACCACAGCTGGCGACTGATACACCAGTCCTGAATGTTCCTCATCCAGGCGAAATAGGTGTTTTCCCAGTTTTTTGGCACGAATTCGACCTCGCCGTCCTCGACGACTTGGATTGCCGGGTCGGCCAGGGACTGGACTGCGACATACCACTGATGTGTGAGGTACGGCTCGATAATAACCCCGCTGCGATCTCCCCTCGGCACTTTGAGCTTGTGAGGCTCGATCTTCGCAAGCAGACCGAGAGACTCGATGGCTTCAACAATCCGCGCTCTCGCCTCGAAACGGTCGAGGCCGCGAAAGGCCTCAGGNACCTCATCGTTGATCGAGGCATCATCACTGAGAATGTTGATGATCTCCAGATCATGGCGCTTGCCCAATTCATAATCATTGAAATCGTGGGCTGGCGTGATCTTGACGCATCCGGTACCGAATTCAGGGTCAACGTAATCGTCGGCAATAATGGGAATTCTGCGCTCACACAGCGGCAATTCGACAAACTTGCCGACCAAATGCGCATAGCGTGCATCTTTNGGGTGGACCGCAACGGCAGTATCGCCGAGCATGGTTTCAGGGCGGGTTGTAGCGATNGTGAGATGCTCGTCACTGTCGGCGATGGGATAGTTGAAGTGCCAGAGAGAGCCATCTTCCTCTTCTGAGATGACTTCCAGATCGGAAATGGCGGTGTGCAGTTGTGGGTCCCAGTTTACCAGGCGATTACCCCGGTAAATCAGCCCCTCTTCGTAAAGGTCGATGAAGACCTTCTCAACGACCTGTGAGAGCTGCGCGTCCATGGTGAAACGCTCTCTGGACCAGTCTAGCGAGGAACCCATGCGTCTCAGCTGNTGGGTAATTATCCCGCCNGATTCTTCTTTCCANTCCCAGACTTTGTCGACGAATTTCTCTCGCCCCACTTCATGCCGATTGGTGCCGACACTGGTCAGCTGCCGCTCCACCACCATTTGTGTTGCGATACCGGCATGGTCGGTGCCGACCTGCCACAGCGCCTGACGTCCCTGCATTCGGTGAAAGCGTATTAAGGCATCCATAATTGCATGCTGAAAGCCATGCCCCATGTGCAAACGGCCGGTCACATTGGGAGGCGGAATGGCAATGCAATAAGGAGTACCCTCTCCCTGCGGAGCAAAATAGCCATTTTCTTCCCATGACCGGTACCAGTGATCTTCGATTTGCTGCGGTTGAAAAGTCTTGTCCATCTGGATCTGTGATGTCTTGATCTGAAGAGGCGCAAGTATACATGAAGCAGGCCGGCATTGCGGCCTGCCTGTCACGGTGATTCAGAGTTTATGGGTCTCCGGCTGAAAGCCCTGTTGCTGATAGAACCGATAGCTCTGACGGCCGGCCTGAAGCTCTTCCGGGTCGTTACTCATGATTTCATTGACGCGCTGGTAGCGGATCAGATTCTGGCATGGATGCCCGGAGAGGTTGATAAACACGTCCTCAAACTCTGCTTGTCGTGCTTCAGTACCGATGACTACCGGCTCGGAAACGGCCGATTCGGCAAGGGCGTGAGGCACAAAGCTGCTTGGCTTGAACTGCCATAGTAGTGCATCCATCGCAGCAGCCTGCTCGGCCGAGTCAACCTGAATGAACACCTGGTGGCCGAGNTGAGNGGCTTTTTCTGCCATTCGGCAGGCGAACTGTCNGCGGCTTTCCTGATCNGGGCTGCTTAGNGCATAGAAATTCACCTGTGTCATTAATGGAAAAGTCTCATGCCTTCTGTGTCATAAGGTACTGCATCAGCATGCCGACCGGCCGCCCGGTCGCGCCTTTCTGAGCACCCGACTGCCAGGCGCTGCCGGCAATATCAAGGTGTGCCCACTTCTGCTTTTCAGTAAAACGCGACAGAAAACAGGCTGCGGTTATGGTGCCGGCTCTCGGGCCACCGATGTTTGCGATGTCGGCAAAATTGCTGTTGAGCAGGCTTTGGTATTCATCCCACAGAGGCAGCTGCCATGCCCGGTCCAGTGACTCTTCACCGCACTGAACAAGCGTTTGAGCCAGCTTGTCATCATTGCTGAGCATGACATTGGCCTGTGAACCAAATGCCGCGACAGCCGCGCCGGTCAGTGTGGCAATATCGATAATCGTCCGTGGTTTGAAGCGCTCGGCATAGGTCAGTGCATCACAAAGCACCAGCCTACCCTCTGCGTCGGTATTGAGAATTTCAATGGTTTTGCCCGACATTGAAGTCACAATATCGCCCGGTTTGGTGGCCTTGCTTCCGGGCATATTTTCGGCAGCAGCGACGATGCCAATCACGTTGATTGGTAGTTTGAGCTCTGCAACGCATCCCATCGTGGCAACCACACTGGCTGCTCCGCACATGTCGAATTTCATTTCATCCATTGCCGCCGGCTGCTTGAGGCTGATACCCCCGGTGTCAAAGGTAATGCCTTTGCCTACCAGCACATATGGCCGACTGCTGCTGTTCGCCCCCTGATAGTTCAATACAATGAGTTTGGCTTCCTCCGCCGAACCGGCGGCTACTGACAGTAAAGAACCCATTCCCAGTCGGGCCATCTGTTTTTCACTGAGGATCTGGGTCGCGATAGATTTGTTCTTCGCGGCCAGAACCTGCGCCTCGTTGGCAAGGAAGGTCGGTGTGCAGACATTGCCGGGCAGATTGCCAAGCTGTTTGGCCCGATTGATGGCCTTGCCGATGGCCTGCCCCTGTTTAAGCACGTCCTCGAGACCTTTGCGCCGTGCGCCGGCAGGGGCCGTGATGCTCAAGGATTTGAGAGCGGGCTTCGTAACTTTTTGGCTTTTGGTTGTGTCGTAACGGTAACAAGCGTCCTCTAGCTCCTGAGCAACTCGGGCGGCCAGCCACGTGGTATCCCGATCTGTGATCTCGACTGACGCCATTGCGTAGTGCGCGCTTTCGGACTGAGTTTTGGCCACTGCCTTGGCGGTCGCCTCCAGCATCTTTGCGGCTGCGCGGGCATTGAGCTTCTTGCGCTCGCCCAATCCCACCAGCAAAATTCTGCGGGCGCTGACTCCGGAGGTTTTATACAGTAGGGAAGTCTCGCCCAGTTTGCCGCTGAAATCGCCTGATTTGATCACGACGCCCAGCGCTTTATCCGAGACTTTCTCCAGATGACTTGCCTCTGTTGACAGTGCGCTTTTACCCCAGACTGGGACTACCAGGCAGTCAGCCGCCACCTTCTCGATTGCGCCGGATTTGATTGAATACCGCATAATAATAACGCGCCTCCCTGGCGCAAAAGTCTTTAAAAGCCGGCTCAATCCTAAAGTCATTCGAGGGTATAAGCAACACGGTGCCGCCAGCCGGAGAGGCATCTCTGAGCCGGCATGCCCGGCGCAGATTCCGCACGGCTGTCGTGAACCTTTTTGAGCCGCTGTTGTCTGAGAGTAGAGACCGGTTACTGTATTACGAGGAGTGGTTATGCCAAGAGTGGAGATCGGTACCCCCAACCAATTTTTGTTCAGCATGGAAAGAGCGGTCGGCATNAGCGATCTGAATTACGCCAAGCATCTCGACAGTGTCGCGATGCTNCAGATNCTGAACGAGGCGCGTCTTCAGTTTCTGGCTCATCTTGGATTCTCTGAGGCNAACGTATTCGGGCTGGGGCTGGTNGTGGCNGATCAGGTTGTGGATTTCCGAACCGAATCCTTNGCCGGAGACCGGCTGCTCATTGATGTTGGCGTCAACGGCTTTAATCGCTGTGGCTTTGACATTTCCTTCCAGGTAACCAACAGTGCACTCGAAACTGTCGTGTGTCAGGCCAAGACCGGAGTGGTTTTTTTTGACTTTGATCAGCACCAGATTGCGGAAGTGCCGGCAGCGCTAGTTGATTTACTCAACCGGCGAGAAGAGAAAGTCGCCTGATCCGTTCAGAACGGGCGATACGAGCGCGGTACCAGCACCACCCGGGTGTCTGAGAGACGATCATGCAGTGTGCCCTGCTGCCGGTTGGTCAGCAGCCAGAAAAACCCGATGCCCAGCAAAAAAAAACTCGGCCAGGCGAGCCCAAAGCGCAGGGCACATTGAGGCAGCGTCAGCAGTCGGCCGTCCGGACGCTGAGTCCGCAGCCGCCATGCGATCATCCCCAGAGTCTGCCCACTGCGCCCCCAGAACCACGCATAGAAGCCGAATGACGTAGTCACCATCATNANAAAGANCACCGCGTCCTGCAGCGGGTCGGTGACTACGCGCCCATCCACAAGCCGGTTGGTGTCCGTGCCGAACGCAAACTGTATCAGATAGCCTAGTACCATCCAGATGGCGGCGACGAGAAATCCATCGTAAAGCAGGGCGGCCAGCCGGCGCCACAGCCCGGCGATGGGAAAGTCGGCAGGGTTTTCCTGATCAGTGTCGGTTGCTGAATCTTCCATTAAGCGTTCTCAATTCGGACAGCAGGCTGCCGCTGATCTTCGACCCTGCGAGTGGCTTTTCGCTGACCCGGGTGAACGGGTTATACAGGCAATTTTTACCGTGGGCAGTATATAACGAATGCCATGGCACTCCAATTTGGTCGCTGCAGCATCAAAAATGTCGAAAAATCACATGCTTGGGCTAATCTGATTACGTTAGCTCGCAAGTTTTTGCTAGAATTCCTGCCCTCAAGCGCTCTTCAGCGCTTGCCTGTTGATTCTGAGACGAATTTAAAAAACTTAATCAATAAAAATCTGGAAAAGACCGATGAACAATACGACCCAGCCACGACACATTCGATTGCTGGATACCACGCTACGCGATGGCGAGCAGACACAGGGNGTTTCATTTTCCGCGAATGAAAAACTGAATATCGCCCGTGCCTTGCTCCAGTCCCTCAAGGTGGATCGCATAGAAGTTGCGTCAGCCTGCGTATCCGAGGGAGAGAAAGAAGCGGTGGCGCAGATTATTCGATGGGCGGAAGGTGAGGGTTTAGCAGATCGTGTTGAAGTGCTTGGATTTGTCGACCACCAGCGCAGTGTGGACTGGATCAGGGACGCCGGCGGTCAGGTCATTAACCTGCTGTGTAAGGGCAGTGAGAAACATTGTCGGGAGCAGCTTGGCAAGACGCTGGANGNGCATGTTGNNGATATCATCAGAACCGTAGAGTATGCCGAAGCGTCGGGGATGCGCGTAAACATGTATCTCGAGGATTGGTCCAACGGCTTCAAGAACAGCCGAGACTATGTGTTCGGTCTGGTTCGCGGGGTGCAGCATCTGAATATTGGTCACATCCTGCTCCCGGACACGCTGGGTCTGATGTCGCCGGCAGAAGTCAGTGAAGCCCTGAGCGATATGCTCAGNAGGTTCCCCGATAAGTGGTTCGACTTCCATCCGCACAATGACTACGGTCTGGCCACGGCGAACGTTATGGCGGCCGTTGGGGTGGGGATCGACAACATCCACTGTACAGTGAACTGCCTTGGCGAGCGTGCCGGTAATGCGTCAATGGCAGAAGTTGCGGTTGCCCTGAAAGACAAGATGGGGGTACGGCTGTCTGTTGATGAAACTCATATCGCGATGGTGAGCCGGATGGTAGAGAACTTTTCCGGTAAATGGATCGCGGCCAATACGCCGATCGTCGGCGCTGATGTGTTTACCCAGACCGCCGGCATTCATGCGGACGGTGATCTGAAAGGGGACCTGTATAAGAGCACACTCAGTCCTGAGCGATTTGCCAGAAAGCACAGTTATGCGCTGGGCAAGATGAGCGGTAAGGCGTCGCTGACGAACAATCTGGATGAACTAGGGATTCAGCTGTCNGATGAAGAAAAAGCCAAGGTGTTAGAGCGGGTGGTACAGCTGGGAGACTCCAAGCAGGTGGTTACCGCGGAAGATCTCCCCTTCATCATTGCTGATGTGATGGAGAGCAAAGAGTACCATCACATCACGCTACTGAACTGTAATATCAACACCGGATTCAAAGTGGCAAGCACGGCGAGTGTCTGTGTCGACATTGAAGGGGAAGAGTTGCAGGGCACCGGGTCCGGTAATGGTGGCTTCGATGCATTCATGGATGCCATCACCAATATCCTGAAGCGCCGTGATTTCATTATGCCTGCTCTGGTCGACTACGAGGTGCACATCCCGCGCGGCGGTCAGACTGACGCGTTGACCGAGTGCATCATCACCTGGCAGTCAGGAGAGCGCGACTTCAAAACCCGTGGGGTTGATTCTAATCAGGTGATGGCAGCGGTGAAGGCTACGCTCAGGATGGTCAATCTGAAACTCCACAGTCTCTGAGTCAGAGTTTGCTGAGTTCCTCGGCGACCAGATCACCGAACCCGTCGGTACTGATCATTTTGACATCACTCCCCGGCTTCGAAAGGTCGGGGGTGGAGAAACCCTNAGCAAAGACTGACTGCATCGCCTGCCATATGTTCCGGGCTTCGCTATCCATGCCGAAGCTCATCTCAAGCATCATGGCGACCGAGCCTATCATGGAGTAGGGATTGGCNATTTTCTGTCCGGCAATGTCGGGCGCGGAACCATGGGAAGGCTCGTAGTAGGCCTTGTCCGGTCCCATGCAAGCNGAAGGCATCAGGCCAAGGGACCCCAGAATGCCGCCACCCTGATCACTCAGGATNTCGCCGAACATATTTTCCATGACCATCACGTCGAACTGCCNGGGGTTCAGGCAAAGGTAGGTAGCAGCAGCATCCACCAGAATGTGCTTTATCTCGACTTCAGGGAAACCTCTGCCTACTTCCTCCATGACCTCATTCCAAAGCACGCTCGACTTGAGCACATTGCTCTTATGAATGTTATGCAGGACGCCCTGACGTTTCTGGGCGGTTTCAAAAGCGACTCGAGCAATCCGGGAGATCTGGTCTTCATCATATTCCAAACTTTCAGTCACAAAGCGTTTGCCGNCCTCGGTGACGCCGGTTTTCTTGCTGCCAAAGTACAGACCGCCGACAAGTTCACGGATGATGATAAAGTCGACGCCGTCACCAATGACATCCGCTTTCAAAGGCGAAAAATGCGCAATATCCTTTGGCAGGTAGACAGGGCGGAAGTTCGCGAAAGTATCGTACCGTCGGCGCAGGGGCAGTAGGGCACCACGTTCGGGTTGCATATCAACGGGGATTTTCTTGGACTCTTCGTGACTCAGGCCGATCGGGCCTTTNAGTATGGCATCNGCGGAGTCACAAAGGNCCCTGGTTTCGTCTGGGAATGAGTTGCCATGGCTGAAGTAGGCGGTCGCGCCAAAAGCGCCGCGTTCCAGCTCAAAATTCACCTGATTGCGTTCGGCCACCAGATTTAAAATTTTGACGGCTTCAGTCATGATTTCCGGGCCGATACCGTCTCCGTCAAGCAGGGCGATNTTATGGGTGCTCATGTTGCTGTCCTGTGGCAGTAAGTTGCCATCATGCGGAAATCTAGAAGGCGGGTAATGTAACATGTGCGTCACAAAGCACAACCCGGAATCATTCGAGCCCAGCTATTTTGGGGTGGTCTTCGCGGGAAATAGTTTGCTAGTCGGATGTTTTCATCGTGCGCAAGCTTTATACTAGCGACTAACTATGAAACCCGGCTAGAACTTAGGATTAAACGTCCGATCCAAAACTGCAACTCTAAATCAGAATGCTTTGTGTGGTAATGCTGATGCAACTTATCAGAGGGGGCAAGCGTACGGCNTCTATTAACGAACGGGATTGGAGGTTTGTTCAGCAAGGACTGAATCAGTGTCTCGCTTCAGGTTTTATTACCGAGGCTGAAAGAAGTCGGATTATGGAGTATCTTGAGACTAATGAACGGGTCGAAGTGGCTGTCAGNAGTTTAATGAAAGGATCACGATCGGTGACCAGTTTTATTCTCTCATTGCTTCAGGCGGCGGATGATAGTCAGCTTCGCAACGANTCTTAGGCGTACTAAATTCAGATGCATGGGGTTGCGGCTACGTTGCTTGAGGAAGTGGTGAAAGTAAATTTTCAATTGTAGAAGTCTTGCGACATTGATGCGTCAATTTTCGTTGACAGTGCAAAACACCAAGCTTAAATACTACCTAATCCTTGTGGTTGCAGGAGCATTGGGGTGTACGGCTGCTCCCGACGCTCCAGGAGGATGCCAAATCGTCGATATCAAAAATGATGCGCCAANGCCNNTTGCNCANGTTAACCCTCAAAGTTTTGGTGACCTAGTAAAACTTGCTCGGGAGTANCCAGAGCGAAAATTGCTCTGGTGCGAAGACGGGTATTTTGCTCCCTACATTGATTAACTTATGGTTGGGTGCGTGATAATCAGTTGTGCGCTTCTCTAATATAAAAGATCAATGATGATTTTGAGGTTTTTGTGCTGAAGTGTGCGTTTCTGCTGCTGCTCGCCTTCTCACTTTCATCCTGCATCGTTAATAGGGCCGTCGACTACTCATTCAACGCTCCAAATCACGAAGATTTTTTCATAGCAGATCATTGTTTTGCTATCGACGATTGGCCTGGAGATCGTTTGCTGATTACTAACTGTGATGGATATCTCAACTTGCTGAATACTGCTGTTACTTTTGGTCTTGCTCAATCTGAGGAGGCAGTGGCTCAATCATATCGTGACGCAGCGCTCGATTATCTTGCTCAGGGTCAATTATCTTGTACCGTGCGGCGAACGAAAGACTGTGGGGATCGGTATTTGGGATTTTCTACCGTTGNAGTAAACGAAATTATCGTCTTTGCGGGATGATGCTTCGATGCTATCTGAGACTTTGCGCCGAAAGATACACAAGATTCGTTGGTCGAATTTCTTNAATCATTCGGCATCGTTGTTTTTTATCTAGCAAAAAGCTGNCCTTCAATGTCTTTGAATGCCTTGAACTCCAGAGCATTTCCCGTAGGATCAAGAAAGAACATCGTAGCTTGTTCTCCTGCCTCGCCTTTGAAGCGGACATACGGGTCTATCACGAAACCGTCAATAAAGCTTTTAACCTGCTCGGCTAAAGTCACCCAGTCTGTCATTTGTAGAACAACACCAAAATGTGGGACGGGCACGCCATGGCCATCAACACCATTGGAAATGTTACTGGTTTTGCCTTCCCGCCCCAGGGTTGGGTTGAGGTGGGTAACCAGTTGATGGCCAAACAGATTAAAGTCTATCCATTCTGAGGCGCACCGCCCCTCGGGAAGCCCAAGTTTTTGCCCGTAAAACTCTCTGGCTTCATNTATGTCTCTTACTTGTATNGCAAGGTGAAAGGGTGTGAGGCGCATTTGCCCTCCATATATTTAATGATTAACTCTTCATCATGCCAATTTACCATGGACATCAATTCTCTTACCATTGTGGTGTTAAGGGTTGAATAACGAATCTTTTCTAACGTGACTACAGGGTGGACACTCAAATGGTCGAAATAATATTAAGCGCTTTGCTGCTGACTTTAATTCAAAGCTGGCTCATTCCGATGCTACTAAATTTGGGTAATTTGAGCTTCCTGCTTTCAAATCGTGATGAAGACTTCGAGTTCAGCACAATCACAAAGCGAGCTAAGCGCGCTTCTGCAAATCTATATGAAACGCTTCCGATTTTTATAACTTTAATGCTGCTGGGCGTAATTTTTGATGTCGATCTCATATTATTGGGTTCAGTATGGATAGCCCTCCGAGTGCTCTTCTTGATGTGCTATCTAGGCGGTATCAAAATTGTGCGCTCGGGAATCTGGGTGGCATCAGTCATAACCCTGATCATGATGGGTTTAAATGTNGTCGTAACTGTATAGTTGACTGTTAGTGTGTTCTCGATTGATTAACATTCGTTTTCAAGTTCTCGAGTTTTCTGAGTTTCGNCCAATCAAGCACAAATTGGCTCCATGCTCATAAAATAGCTTTGCTGTCGCCTTTGCTATAGCTCCTTTTGCGCTAGTGATAACACATGTTCTGTTCGTCAGTCTCGTGGTATTTCCTCCGCTTTATTAGTCACCTTATCGATCGGCTAACTCGAAGATTGATGGTTGGCTAATATCTGCTGAATTATTTTCTGATTTGCTTTCTCCCATGTGCATCGAGAATCCATTAGAGGGTCTAGAGACCTTCCGAATTCTGTGAGGGAGGATTCAACTTTCGGAGAATCACTTCATTCACCTTCCGGTGAACCAGCTGATCTCTCTCCATTTCGCGAAGTTATTTGGTCAACATTTGCAGAGTGATCGCAGGCAAGATTTTCTTCAGCTCGCCGAAGCGCTAGAGCCGTCGGTCAGATTATAAAGGCCGCGAAGGAGTAAAGCAGATATGGTTCTGACACGTATAAGCAAGTCTATATTTACGGCGGTTTGGATCCACCACCCACGGTTCTGAAAAGAGCCTTTGGCATGTCATGGGGCCTCGTTAGCTGGCTGTTGACTCCCATGATAGGGAAAATCGGAATGGAAAAATTTCAGGGCATGAGACAACGCGTTGCCAAAGAAATTAAAACTTCGTTTGCTAGTTCTAATGTGCAGGAAATCTCATAAAGGGAAATGCGTCAGCCAGATGTAATCAAAGCCTATGCCAAGCAAGCGACAGGAGAAAATATCTGTTCTGCCCGATCAGGCAGATCTGAAGAACCGCTGCCCGGGTGCTTTGCCGCGACCGTCCGTTCCTGAGTTGCCGAGCAGCGGATGTCGGTCATCGCCCCTTAGCCAACCGCTGCTATTCCCTTTGCCCGGCAGATGCTGAATGGGGTGTGGCGCCCAATGCGCCGCTCGGAGACAGGAGAATACATTAGCGGCGCGGGACTTAGACCACCGATTGAGCCAACGCAATGCATTATTCGGGCGACTCGTATCCGGCTTGTAGTCAATTGCCTACAGGCTTTTGAGACGTTCGTCTGAGTAAAAGGCCAGCATCAACTGGTCTTTGATGGAGAGGCGAACGCCCTTGCCCGCGCCAGAAGGCCCAACTTCAGCGTCGCCACAGTAAGTACCAAAGACGCGGTCCCAGAAAATTATATCGCAGCCGTAGTTAGAATCTGCCTGGCGGCGCTCCAACGCATGATGACAATGATGCTGTTGCGCTGTAGCAAAAAACCAGTCCCACACAGGCATTGATACCATGGGCAGGTTGGCGTGGTTAAACTTGCCGTTCCACATGCCGAAGGCCGCTGAAACGATAAATACCTCATCGCTGGCGCCAAAAAGGGCCAAAGCCATTGGTGTTCCCAAGCCAAGCGCCAGATATTCAAGCGGATGGGTTCGGTTGCCACGCATGGCGCTCATCTTGTTCAGGTGGTGATGCGTCGCATGCATGCGCCACCAAAACAGTGACTCATGCTGAATTCGATGAAGCCAGTAGTAGAAGAAGCTGGAAGTGAATCGGATAACCAGCATGGCGCCTATTAGGCCAAGTACTGTGTTCGGCTGGAACTCAATCTGCAGCGGAGACATGTCGCGCAGGGCGAGAAAGCCGTCGGAGACGGGGGTGCGATACAGGTCGGAGATTATGGGTCCCCAAAGTAATCCACCTGAAGCCATCCAGAACACGTCTTCCGCCATTTCGTCCGGCTTGAGCAGCCAGGACTGCTTCTTGGCCCAAAAGCGCTCGGCAATCAGGAGAAGGGGCGTGGCAGACACTGCGACGAACAGTGTCCAAACTCGGTAATATTCTCCGCCCCACTCATTAACCACCATGGCAGCGACTAGCAATACGGATCCGGCAACCAAAAGAGGCTGGGGCAACGCCCACAGGANGGATTTTCTGTCCCACGTCACCTTGCTGCCTTCAGTGGCGATTCCCTCCTCGGTGCGTACAATCGGCNTTCCGGAGGGACCAGTCTCGGGAGCTGTATGGTCCACCGCGCTNATAAGGTCAAACGGGTTGATAGATTGATCAGTCATTTTGGCTGCTCCTGAGCTTTTGGCTGATGGCTGGGGCGAAAACGTTGGTCATANTGNNTTTAGCGGATGAGCTAGCAGGCTTTTTTTTCGCTGCAGGTGCCAGTGATTGACCATTTCACTNNTTCGCGTTCGATCTTTGGGGTTAAAATGTAACTCACACCGTCCAAGTCGGACCCATCTTTTTTCCAGGTTGCTATGATCTGGCCNTCCATCACGGAGATGCCGTGGGTCTCACCCGATGCAAGCACTTCGTCGGGTAATCCGGCCACGTNGCTATCAAAGNTATCCAGGTCGATCTCGGAGGTCGAAAGAATCGCCNTCTCGATAGTGTCTTTGAACGGCTCAACCATGGCAGTAAGNTCGCCGAAGCGAAACTCCATGNTTACGTCCTCGTAGCGGTCAACGTTCCTCACTACATAAATTACTGTAAGCNCAAGAATCACGCCCGCGAACGCGAGTCGGGCCAGCTTCTGCTGATCGGGCGGAGCTCCGCTAATGGTCTCCGGTTGCGTGATCAGGCTGTAGCGCTCGGTGGAGTCAGGCGCCCGACTTGCGTGTTGTACTGGCATGTTGTCTAACAGGTTATCCTGCATTGGTGCCTGAGTTGNTNTGCAGTAAGTTNGGTTCTGACTNGAAGTAGCTGCCGCCCGAATCGCNCAGNGGNTGTCNGTTNTGGAGNCGCTAGGCTTCTCGCCNACNCCGTCNCCAAANCCCANAGCGCCCAGTTGTGCCACACCCCAGGCCATCAACACCACGACCAGCGCGCCGACAATCTTGTTTTGGCCTTCGAATTCCAGATAGCCCCATATGGGAATACAGAAGATTATTAGTGCAAAACCCATAACGAGAGGAGGAATTTCTCTTCCACCAATTTTTACGGTGCTTTTCAGATTAATCTTTGACAGGAGGGCTTCAAACTTGCCGACCAGATTGTTCCAAATTCCCATGCTACCCGCGCCTCATCTTGGGACAAAAAACAGCAGAGCGCACCATTCCCGAGCAATTTAGCGCAGTAGAGGATTAGTTTTGGGCTAAATTGTTTGTTACATAAAACTGAGCAATAAGTGTGCCGGATCGCGTCGTCAGCACGGTCAGGCCGTCTGGAGGCATGGTTTACCCGCCGTGATGCAAACTGAAGCCAGCTGTGAGACAGGCGATTCACCGGTCTTCANAGACAAGCTAAATCAANGGNTCCTGTCGAAGACGCACATCAAGATGGCAGTANTTAATCTTTAAGCAAACGCGGCGTTGNGATGCAGTTGCGTTTAACAAGACAGCTGNAGAGTGAAAAGGCGTCCGTAGCGATAAGAAATTTGACGAGCGNCNGCGGTCCGGGTGCGAAAGTTGCATGGTTNCAGACATCTCNGACANGGAAAGCTATTCTCGTAGAGAACACAGGATCACGCCGAATGACAAAACCGCTGACACTGCACCGGCAGGATGGGCTCACAACCTCTGANATGGTTGTCTATCCCATGATCGTAGTGCTGNTTNTAGGTGTTGCTTTTGGCTTTTACCACAACTCAAGGATTGAAGACGCTGTGTCCGCTGCAGTTAAACTCGGAATAGAGCAACAGGAACTCATTGAAACTTATTTTGATCTCTACGGTGAGATGCCGCAGTTGGAAACAGAACTTGAGATGGATGCTTTCGTTCCAGAAGGCATCCTCATTCGCATGGACTATCGGGCCGGGGAATTCGGGGTGCCTGCTGCCGATAAGCAACGTACCAGTACACTCAGAGCCCTGGTAGATATGNCAGAATTCGGTACAAGATTTGAAAACACCGAATCCGGCTTCCTGCTCATCGCGCGAGCACAGGAAGACAATTCCATCATCTGGGACTGTATGGCGGATAAGGTCACAGTGGATGCCCTCGGCAAGCGTTACCTGCCAGAAACCTGCAGTGCTGCGAAAGAAGATGAAGATGAGCGGGAGAAAGCCGGAGGCGATGAACTGGACGAATGATAAGTAAGGGAGAATCCGCGCGGGTCATTCTACTTTGGTGATTAATAGGATTAATCTACTCCAACCGCCCCAGCTCCAGGGCGTCTTGGGTCTGAGTATCCATAGAATACACCGTCTCGCCACATAACTGTCTGCAAGCTTCCCATGCCGGCGCTCCGCTGGCTGAAATTAATATTCTGCCCTCGGTCAATCAACCGAGAGACAGTGTCTGGACTGATGCCGCTTTCAATTTCCAAGACATCAGGCTTCCATTGGTGGTGGATGCGAGGCGCTACCGCTGCATCAGCGATATTCATTCCAAACTCAACAACATTNAGCACCATCTGCATATTTGCACTGATGATTTTGGATCCCCCAGGGCTNCCTGTCATCAGGACCGGTTGANCGTTTCTGGATACCAATACCGGTGACATGGAGCTGACAGGGCGTCGGTTTGGACGAATCAGATTATTCTCGCTGCCCATCAAGCCAAAAGCGTCGGGGATATCGGAGCGCAGCGTAAAGTTACCCATGTTATTGTTCATGAGTATCCCGGTGCCTTCAATCACAACGCCTGAACCGAAGGTAAACATCAAGGTATAGGTGTTGCCAACCATGTTGCCTTCATCGTCTACCACTGAATAGTGAGTGGTTTCATCACTCTCATAGATAGACAGCTTGCCCGGCGCAATTTCATCAGATGTTAAAGCGCGCTCCATCGAAATTTTAGNGGCGATGTCACTGGCATATTTTTTACTGACTAGAATCTCTGTCGGTACTTCCACAAAGTCAGGGTCACCGAGATACTTGCTGCGGTCGGCATAGGAAAACTTCATTGCTTCAGCCATGATGTGCAGCGTATCGGCGCTTTCCGGGCCCATTTTTGCGAGTGGGAAGTTCTCAAGGATGTTCAGCATTTGGATAACATGTGTGCCCCCAGAGCTTGGTGCAGGCATGGCGGCGATTTCATAGCCTCGAAATGAGCCTCGAACTGGCTCGCGTTCAACGACTTTGTAGTCTGCCAGATCCTGCATGGTAATCAGGCCATTATGCGCTTCCATGTCGGCGACGATTTTCTCGGCGACACTGCCACTGTAGAATGCTTCNATTCCATGCTCCGCAATTTCTGANAGNGTCCAAGCTAGGTCGGGCTGTTTCCACAGTTCGCCGACTTCATAGTTGGAACCATCGGGCTTATAAAATTTACGCAAGCTGGCGGGATTGTTCTTGAGGCGCTGGCTGCGGGCTAGATCAGCGGCAAGATCATAAGTCACTTCAATGCCGTCTCGGGCCAATCTGATGGCGGGCTCAAGTACTTCTGCGAGCGTCATGGAGCCATAGTTCTCTACGATGTGTGCTAGCCCAGCAACTGAGCCTGGGACAGCTGAAGATTTGTGTGAGAAGCGGTAGGTTTGATCGAGCACAACGTTGCCATTAGCATCAAAAAACATATCCTGTCTTGCGGCAGTCGGCGCGGTTTCACGAAAATCAATAGCAATNGTTCTATCCAGTGCGGCGACNTGTACCAGCATGAAACCACCGCCGCCGATGTTTCCGGCTCTCGGCAGCGTGACCGCTAGAGCGAAGCCCAGTGCAGCACCAGCGTCGATGGCGTTGCCGCCCTTGGCTAAAATTCCAGCTGCAATCTCGCTAGATAATTGATTATGGCTGGCGACCATACCCCGGCTGCCCATGACCGGATGATTGATCGCACTATATTCAAACAGCGGCTGTGAATCCGNTTGCCGCGCGGTGACCACAGCTGAGATGAGGANTNNTGAAACTGTAGACAGCGTGAAAAAACCGACAATGGTGAAACGTAAGNATTTCCTCAACATGACTCTATCCCCAAAGTTGTATCGATCAACAAATTAATTATTTCTGGTTCACTGAATAAGAAGTGCCTTGATAATCAGCAATCCTAACATTGCTATAGCGCTGCGCTTGCCTGCCTTTTGGNGTTAAAAAAGTCACTTCAACATCAACGATTTCGACGTTCGGCAAACCAAAGTGTACCGGTAGGTTGCTATGGCTGTTATAACCATCACCGGTGGTGACCAGGCGTAATCCAAGNAGTTGACCCTGCTGATTGAAGATCCGCACCTCGGCACCTGCGCGATTCATTACGCCATTATGATCGGTTACGCTAACTGCAAGTGAGGCGGATCGTAGGTCATCATGCAAGCCATTTCTTACCAGCGGATGACGACCGGCTACGTTGTAGCCCTCAGTGAGTGAAAGGTCCAAGTCGCCATCCGCGTCAAAGTCAGCCCACTGCACGCCGTGATCGGCGCCATTAAGGGCAGTCTTTTCGAGATTCCATTCTTGGAAGGATTCACCCAAATTCTGGAACAGCCGATCATGTGGAGTTCGCAGACCATCATTGTCATGGTAACCTGCAGCGAATAAATCAATCCTGCCATCATTATCAAAGTCACCCCAACTTGCGCCGACCATGTGATCGTTGCCTGTGATACCCATAGCGCTGCTCACTTCGATAAACGCACCATCGCCGCTATTGCGATACAACTTGTTGATCCCGTAGGTAGCAACGAAGAGGTCTAAATGACCATCGTTGTTGAAGTCCGCGACGCTGCAATCAACGCCGCCGTCGCCGCGTCCTCGTGGTCCGCCCTCCATGTCTAGCTGCCTGGCTACATCTGTAAAGCCCCTGCCATTATTGCGGTAAAGCGCGTCTTTGCCGGTTCCTTGATTGGCTAAAAAAAGATCCAGCAATCCGTCCTGATTGTAATCAAACCAGCAAGCGCCCACTGTGGCTCGCGGATCATCAATTCCTAGTTCTGAGCCGACTTCGACAAATGTTCCTGCCTTGTTGCGAAATAGCAGATTAGAGCCGACTCTATCTGCAACAAAAAGATCAAGCGTGCCGTTGTTGTCATAGTCAATCCAACTAATCTGTCGAGTACTGACTTCAGGAGCGCCTACCAAGAATTCAGTAGTAACTTCNGAGAATCCCTGNGACTTATCGTTATGAAACAATTCGTTTCCCTGGCGGTTGCTGCCTATGTATAAGTCCAGATACCCGTCGCCGTCATAATCTCCCCACGCAACAGCTCGCCGTTCCTTGCCGCCAGTGGGTAAACCTAGTTCTGGCCCAACATTAGTGAATCCACCCAATTCATTGTTATAGAGCCTGACGTCGCCGTTTTTGAACGCCACTATCAAATCCAGGTCGCCGTCGTTATCGTAATCGCCCCAGGCATTGGACAAGGACATGTTGCCGCCAAAGGTGTCAGGCTGAATGCGCGAAAAATTAAGTGAGTTTGTTTGCGCTGTTGTATTAACCGTGCCCAGACAGAGCGCGGCGATATAGAGCGCCCGAGAGAAGCTAGTCAAATTGTTCATAGAAGGCAGCTTACGGAATTTATACATAATATNAAATAGCTATCTGCATAACAGTCACCTCGGGAGCCCGGAGTGCATGGCTACAACTGATAGTATTTGCCCCACGCCGTATTTACTACAAAACAAGCAGGGAGAAATAATCAATTCCAAACTTGTCAGGTTCAAAAATGGATTGTGTAGGATAATTATTGAAAACTCTAACCCAATTTTCCCCTAATCGAAGTTCCAGGCATCGATGAATGAACGCGAGCGAGAGCTTCTCATTATCTCAGTTGCCCGTTCGACTAGTTTTGCATTTTTCGCGGCAAGATNCACGGACTCTCCGGGATCATTATCTAGGTCATACAATTCGAAANCAGTCTCCGTGCCGGCACTTTNACTATGTAATCGCACTGCTTTCCAGCTTTTGGAGAAATCATCCAANAATCTGACTGCCTGCGTGTGGCCCCCCCGTGTATTGTGGAATTCCCAGTACAGACTCTGGTGTTGTACTTGCCCTTCTTCCTGCAATAGGGCTGGCAAGAAAGAAAGCCCATCATTGTTCGGTGGTTCTGTGCCTGCGAGCTTAGCGAGCGTCGGCATAAGGTCCCAGAATGCTGACACATGGTCGCTACGACTCCCTGGCTGAATTCTGCCAGGCCAACGTGCCAGAGTAGGCATTCGGATACCACCCTCATACAGATCGCGCTTATAGCCGCGATAAATGCTATTTGAGTCGAAAAACTCCATGTCGCCACCCCCCTCTGGAGTAGGTCCATTATCACTACTAAAAATGATCAGGGTGTTGTCACTGATTTCTAATTCTTCAAGCCGGTCCATTATTGCTCCAACGCTATGGTCAATATTAGAAATCATGGCTGCTCTTGCAGCTCGTGGTTTTGGGTGCGGCAAATAGTTCCGTTTAGCAGTGTAGGGCGTTTCATCAAACGTTGAATACTGCGCTAATTCCTCATCTGGCACTTGCAACGCTGCATGGGGAGAAGCATATGCGAGATACAGAAAAAAGGGCTGCTCGTTGGTTCTTTCAATAAACTCTAGGGCGGCATTGTTTAATCTTGTCTGTGCATAGTCTTCCCTCTGGTAGGGTTTGTAACTCGCCTCGTCGTAGGGGTCGGCGCTAGTGGGCAAACTCTGGTGTGGATACAAAAACGCATTCTCAAGGGGATAGCGCTTTTCGTTCTCCCAGAGGTGAGTCGGGTAATGATTGTGAGCCTGTTTTTGGTCTAGGTAACCAAAGAAATAATCAAACCCGTGCTTGTTTGGTACGCCATATGAACCTGGGCCGCCGAGGCCCCACTTTCCTATGAGTCCAGTGCGATAGCCCGCGTCTTTTAGCATGTTAGCAACCGTAGCCGTCCCAGGATTCAAGGGCATCTGGCCGAATTCTTCTTCATCGGTAAATCCGCCTAATTCAAAATTCCCCCTGATCTGCGTGTGTCCAGAGTGCAAGCCTGTCATTAGGGACGCCCTAGATGGTGCGCAGACAGTGTTTCCAGCATAGTGTTGAGTCAGCACCATGCCTTCGCGCATCATACGGTTTAGGCTTGGGGTTTTGATGTGTTTTTGACCAAACGGCTCAATATCACCGATGCCTAAATCATCAGCGAGGATATAAATAATATTGGGTCGGGATCCCGCCGCATTATCGACAGGAGAGCGCGCAGACGTAGCTTGATTATATTGAAAAAGGCAAAAGCAAAATAATGTAAAAGCAGCCACTTGTTGTGTGGTTTTTGCTTTGTGAGAAGGTTTAATGCTCATTGTTTATAAAGTTTAGTNATTTANNTGATCCAGGCGAAGAGTCAAATTNGATTGCCNATTGGATTGCCACTGTGACGGAAAAATATCCGAGCTGACCTCAATCTGGTGACCGTGAAAGTCCTGAAGCAAAACAATAGTATTTAGAATTATCACCGCTTCCATTTCATTATTGGCGGCTCGCAGCGCGTCGATGAGATAAGGCGCCGGATTCTCTGCCTGAACTAGGCCAAGAAACTCGGCAGCGCGTAACCGCACCAGATTTTCCCCATCTTCAGTTGCCATTCGGCGAGCGATCTCGACAAAGGTATACGCTTCTTCTCTGAAACTGCTTAAGACTATCAGCCCCCAATACCGCATCCAGGGGTCTTCTGATTTCAGAGCTATTGCGATATCTGCTGCAACATCATTGAATGACTGCAAACTCAAGTCCGCGATATCAACTAAACTTGCGATACGAGCACTGTTCTGCCGTCCGAATAAAACTGGGTCATCAAAGGCTTCAGTGAATAGCACGCTTTCAGGCAACATGCTTAGGTCATTGATAGATTTAACACGGCCATTTAATTTATGTCGCATCTCAGATAGCACGTCAGCGTAAACAGGATCCTTCGCAAGATTTGTGGTTTCAAATGGATCATCGCCAAGATCAAATAACTGCTCTGCAGGGCGTGGTTCAAAAAACTGCTTTTGAGTTGAGTCAAGCGAGCCAGCCCGATACAAGTCCCACCATTCAGCATACGCGAGCATGCGGTACCGGTACTCGTTGAACAGAGCGTCGACATTAAAGGGCTGATAATTGCGGATATACTTTAAGTTCCCTTTGCGCAATGCCCTTACATGATCGATTTTCTCATCAAATCGATCGGCATAGCCAAAGACTTCATTCCGGCGATTAACTTCCTCCATGCTCACCCCGGCGCCAAGAAAGGGCTTGCCGTCCATGTGCGGTGGTATGTCTATTCCAGCCAAGTTCAGAATCGTTGGTGCGAAATCAATGAAGCTCACAAACCCGTCGATGCGCGCGCCGTAGTCTGCATCGACTAAGTGCTTCCAATTTTTCGGCACATAAATTACCAAAGGGACGTGCAAGCCATTTTCATAGGCGTATCCCTTTCCTCTAGGTAGAACCCCGCCATGATCTCCGAAATAGAAAATGAACGTGTCATCCAGTATTCCGTCTTCCTCCAGCATTGCAATATAGTCTGCAAAATAGTTGTCCACACGAACATGATTGTCTAGATAACGCGCGTGGGTATAACGAAACGTTGGTGTGTCGGGGAAGTATGGAAACAAGGTGACTGAATCTGATGTGGTTTTGTTTGCGGTCATCTCCATTTCTTCTCTGGAGAAATGCAAACTACTTTCGTGAGTCAAGGCAGTGTTCTGAACGTGCAAAAACGGCTGTCCAGCTTGCCGATTACGCCAAATTGCATTGGGAGAAGAATCATCCCAGCCTCCGTCATTAACCACATTGTAGTCGGTTTTACTATTATTGCTTGTGTAATATCCAGCCTGTTGAAAGTACCANGGATACATTCTCCCGTTATCGGGCATAGGGACTAATTTTGAGCGACGATGGTATTGAGTTCCAATGCGCGGAGCATACGCACCCGCTAGTAGGGTAGTTCNCGCAACTGAACAAACCGGTGCATTGGANAAAGCATGCTCGAAGATTAAGCCATGCTCGGCCAAGCCTTCGATCGCCGGCATTGAGATACCTGCTTCACTGTAAATGCGGCTGAAGTGGACCGAATTGTCTTCGGAAGTAAGCCACACAAAATTTGGTAGATCTGCTGCATCTGAACTATGGAAGGAGAGCAGCAGGCCCGCCATTGAGGATGCAAATTTTATGATTTTCATATTTTGAGATCATAAATGGGGTAACTATAAAAATACAGTATTGAGAAAAGACGCGGCGCAAATGCGTATNTACAAAGGCCTGAGGATTCGTAGATGGTTANTCAANCACNTAGGCGAACTCTCAAGAAACTTCATAAGAGATTTGGATTCAATCGCTCATCGAGGTTAGATCGATTCCGTTCAAGCCGATATCATCTCCTTAGCTTATCTCGCCGGATAAGAGTGACCTTACGGCGATACGAAGCGACATGTCNGCAACNCCACAGCCTACCGGNTTAACTTTCATCTTCTTTTATTTCAACCGCAATTTGATCTTCCTCAACGATGTCACCTTCCTCGATATGTATGGCAACTACCTCGCCCTTTTTGGTGGCCTCGTAGGGAACTTCCATTTTCATTACCTCTAATACAAACATGGTTGTTCCAACATCCACAAAGTCTCCAACATTAACCAAAATCTTCCATACACTACCGGCTGTTTCAAGANTTACCTTGGTCATATTTTCTATTCCGAAATTAAGTGTTAGGGNCGTATATGAAATTGTGCNGTGCCCAAAAGCCCNGGTAGAAGCGGCACAACCCTCTCGACCCAACGACAAAGTTCAAATCTAGTTTCTGCTGGACTAATAAGATCATGGACNCTAAACGATTCTGATCTTGGGAAAGGAGACTGCCTAGCAGCAAATTCNGCCTCTAATTCGCGACGCCTAGCATCAGGNTCTGGCGCCGCGGCGATGTCNTTTTGAAAAGCTACTGCCACTCCGCCTTCCACCGGCAGTGGTCCGCTTTCGGCAGATGGCCAAGCNAGTACAAAACCTCCNGGTCCATAGTGTGCGGCTTGTGCAACACCAAAAGATCTTCGAATCATAACGGAAGCCCATGGAACAGTTGTCATTGCGGCGGTCAAAACTGCTGCGGTGCCATGTCTTATTGTGGCCTCTTTTTCCGCCTGACTTCCAATCATAAACCCTGGCTCGTCAACTAAAGCAACAATCGGAAGGCGGAACAGTTCGCACAATTCCATGAATCGGCGCGCCTTGTTAGCACCATCTGCTGTCATAGAGCCGGCGAGAAATTTACAGTTGTTCGCCCAGATACCGACTGGTTGCCCATTTAACCTCGCCAGTCCTGTAATTTGTGATCGGCCGTAGCCGATTCCTATTTCAAAAAAACTAGTGCGATCCACGATGCTGTTGATAACAAGTCGCATGTCGAAAGACTTTCTTCGATCGCGAGGAACTATCGAGGNGAGCATTTGATCTTTACGGTCTACAGGGTCCTCNCAATTTAACCTTGGGGCAAGTTCATGTATGTTATCCGGCATGAAGGAGAGAAATTTTTTTATCTCCNTCAAGCACGCTATCTCATCATCAGCTCCGTTATCTACGGTGCCATTCTTTGTATGAACCCTCCAGCCTCCGAGCTCCTCCTTGCTTTTCTGTTCACCCATCGCGCGTGCGACTACTGCCGGCCCTGCCGTCAATATTTGCGCAGTTGCCTTAGACATCACGGAAAAGTGTGATGCGACGAGCCTACCAGCAGGTAGTCCTGCGACTGACCCCAACGCAGCGGTCGCGACTGGGATAGTCGCCATCGCTTTTGCTACAGATTGGAATCTTGGTGGTGCGTAAACCGGGTCTGNAAGACTCGTCGGCTTNCCGCTGCTGCCTCCNACACTGCCTCCTGCTCCTTCATGAAGCCGGACNAGCGGNACTTTAAATTGAAGTGCGAGATCTTCGGCATAAATGCTTTTTCGCAAGCCTGCTGCGGACGGAGACCCCCCCTTCATCGTGAAGTCTTCGCCCCCGACAACTACCCTCCTACCATCAACCTTGCCGAAGCCAACGATAAAATTTGCCGGCTCGAAGTTTGTCAATTCTCCGGATGCATCTCTGCTCGCCGACCCAGCAGCAAGGCCGATTTCCTCAAAGCTACCAGGATCGATCAGTTGAGCAATTCGCTCTCGTACTGTGAGCCGCCCTTTAAGGTGTTGTTTTTCCGTTGCAGATTTGCCACCTTGCAATAGCGCAAGTTGCTTGCGTTTCTCTATTTCTTGGATTTCTTTTTCCCAGCTCATAANCAGCTCGNAACCACTTAGAAACGAAATTGCAATTAATTTACAAAACTATTTTAGCAACCGATTTTCTCTCAATCTAATTCAGAGTAGCCAGTTGGCGGTCGACGATGGAGAGTTGCCTGCTCAAACGAGTAGGCCATTTCTATAAGAGTTCCTTCAGAATATGGCCTCCCCACAATTTGTAAACCCACAGGTAGATGATCCCGCCAGAAACCCATCGGAACCGTTAGAGCTGGGAGTCCAGCATCTGGTGCCAACAATTGGCTATTGTCTCCTGCATACTCTTCAACGCCACGATCAATATGTGCGGGTGGATTTGACCAGGTTGGAAAGATAATGCCATCGATCTGAGCTGCATTCATTGCTGCAATGACATTCTGGAGAAGCTGACTACGCAAGGGATTATTGGGCCAAGTCATACACGGCTCCTCCCATTCATCAGGCGGGACCTCCAACGGATAATCCGAGTAAAAAGTTAGACGATTGCGCGCTTCGTCAGAAACCTCATCGCTCTCAAGCAAAAGGTTTACATCCGAGACTGGCTGGCTGCGTAACGTACGCAAATATCGGGCAACGTCGTAGCGAAACCTTGGGCAAAATGGAATAGAATCGCTGAGCGATCTGAAGTCCGTGATTGAGAATGGATCAACTATTTCCGCGCCAGCTCCATCTAAGCTTGCCAAAGCTTCTTCGAAGATTAGTTTGATTTCGGGGTCCGCCCCCTCTTGGTCCACGAGACTTCGAAGTACGCCTAGCCGTTTACCTTGAAGACCACCAGCATCAAGAAACTCTAGATAGGAATCTTCACGCCGATTTGGTTCCGCTAACGGGTCGTTGGGGTCAAAGTCCGCGATCACGTCGAACAGCCTCACGCCATCTTCCACCGTCCTTGCCATGGGGCCAGCAATGTCACGATCAAAATTTAGGGGAATTACGCCATCTCGACTAGTTAAACCCAAAGTCGAGCGTAGTCCAAATAAAGAAAGATGTGAGGATGGTCCTCGGATCGAGTTGCCTGTGTCAGATCCCATACCAGCAACTCCAAAGCTTGCAGCTACTCCGGAAGCAGTTCCACCCGATGAGCCTGCTGGCACATAATTCACATCGTACGCATTAGCAGTGCGGCCATATGAGGACGAGATACTTTCTCTCGGACTGAAGGCCCACTCCGCCATATTTGTCTTTGCAAGCACAATCGCACCTGCATCTCTGAGCTTTCGAATCATAAAGGCGTCGTCTTCTGGCACACTGTTTCGCAGTGCAATAGATCCCCCAGAGGTTACCATGTCAGCAGTGTCAAAATTGTCCTTCACGAGGAGCGGGGCACAGAACAGTGGAGGCATCTCGATACCTTTCGCCAAATCGGCATCGATTTCATCCGCACGACGCAAAGCGTGAGAATTTATTTCAGTAATTGCGTTGATACCAGCTGACTGGTCATAAGCTGCGATTCTATTGAAATAGCCTTGTACGACATCCCGACAGGTGAAATTACCAGCCCTCAGTGATTCTTGTAATCTAGCGATCGTAGCTTCAACTAAACGCGGTGCTTGCTTCATTTTTGCGGTGAAATCAGCGCTGTTCGCGTTCATCTCTGATACGGAGTTTTGAGTTTGATCGCTACAGGATGGGAAGGTGAACATGAGAAGGCAAATGCTTCTACAGTACATTTTGTATCGAATTCGTTGCTTATTCGCCATAACTCGAGAATTGATTGCTAAACTAACTTTGGATTTAACTTAACTAGTATGTTATCAGAGAGCCTTGGTGTATGAGTAGATGGTGACAACAGCTACTTCCGAAAAATCTCAATTGCACTGGCTAATAGCGGGCACTTGCTACAGGCTGAGATAACACGACAGAAATCGCATCCCAGGGAGGGGCATAGGGTGATTCCCATCATAAGGGAGTTCGGCGACTTTTAAGCACTCTTTAGGGTCATCGTCAGAACCTGCTTTTGCGAAAGCCGATATAAAAAAGCGGTTTTCCGGATCCCAGTTCCCCATTAAATGGCCAGTCTTCATATCGTTACTCGCGGCGGTGAACTCAACCAATTAATACATAAGCGTGACCGAAAGCTATTAGGGGTTAGCATCGTATTAGGTATTCTAGAAGCCATGCGTCGTTAAAACTCAGCTCCTATTCTCATTCGGAGGCTGCTATATGTGTATTAATTGGAGTAACTAGTAATGTACTTTGGTAAGTTCAGGCGAAACATCTGCGCACAGGATTCGCGAGTGTGCAGTTTATTTATGGTTGGCTTGGTGATTATCTGGATTCCCATCTCAAATGACGTGTTCAATGCTTTGGTCTCATCTGAGCTGGCGATGTCAATATCATAGTCACTACACTCTCTGTTTTAAGGCTATGTTGTCAAGTTTCTTTTGTTAACGTTGGATGAGTGGGGACTGCCAAGCGGCGCGTAACCGGTGTAACAAGTGACCAGCGGGCGCGGTCTGACTAAGCGAAGCTAGGTAAACAAGCGATACAGTATCAAACTGAAAAGTACGATCAGAAATATAACAAATGATCTGTCGTCATCCCATTGGTCTTTGATGCCTATCATTGCTCTTGATTTGGAGGCCTTCTCATCTAGTTTTTCGACTAACCTGGCTGGCAGATACCAAATCTTAACGAGTACCTTGCTCATCTTGGAATTGTCGTCAGGCATCTTCCAGGGCCTCAGGTTTTTAATTTCAAGTTCATGCAGCGATTGTAGGGCTTTCCGTATAAGTTTCACCATAAATATGTATTTTGATCGAGCCACAGAGTGACGAATCTATACGCTAGTATTGTGTTTAATGCAGATATTTACGGAGTTTTTGCTACGTGGAGTGTCGAAAGGTTACTGCAAGTTGGTGCCCCCGGTAGACACTTATAGGTCAGTAGATACCGGCCTTTACATGGACATTCAGTGTATATCCCACCAACTGTCCCATCAAAAACGCGCCACTGCCGGGCATTTTGGTCACTTTTTGAGCAGTTTAGCCCCCCAGTTTTATATGCGCCCCGCCTTGATATATAGCGAGCGGGAGGCCGATTCGCTTACTTAATTAGTTATAGTATTTTCCCAGAAGTGCTTGAGCCAATTACACAAAATAAGATCGGCCTACGACATTTCGTCAAAGCTTTATGATGATAATATAGACCTAAAGACCTAGTGCAGGGAATGAGTTTTCTCGAGGGTAATATGAATAATTTATCGTTATTAAGTAATACGTTAAGAATTTTTGGACTAGCATTCGTTTTTATCATTCCGATCATGAAGCTTGATCTGTTCGGTGGCTGGGCTTGGAGTCCAGCACAATGGGAGTATGAATTAATGATTCAAGGCATTTATATGACGCTTGGAACTATGATGATTATTTCAGCGAAAAATCCAGTAAAAAACTCTATGTTTATTTGGTTTGTTGTCTGGAGCAGTGTCGTCCATGCTGTAATCATGGCGTATCAAGCTGCGATTGCGGCTGATGAAATGGGTCACTTTATTGGTGACATACCTGTACTGATTATTTTGGCCCTGTTGCTAGGTTATAGTTTGAAAAAAGCTGAAGAGGGTATTGATTTGGATACCCCCACTAGCTGATATAGGAGCGAAAGTTTAGCCTGCTAATTAACCCACATTTAGAGTGAGTGCCCCGAGGTTTCCGGGGCATTCTACTATTTCGCTTAAGTTTAATGATTAAAGATTTTCTCTCTAAAGTAGGGCAAGATGACGGCTTAAATTGCCGAAAATACTTGCTGGCAACTGTATGCCTTGTCTGAAACTGGAACTGGCCTAGAGGCAAGGATAGCTGCATAGGCTTCTTGTGCCCAAGTCTCAGATGCCAGACTATCAAACATTTCACCCAGTTTTGCCAAGCTTGGTGCTACAGCGACTGCGACATGTGAGGAAGTAGCTCCGCTCGCCACTGTTTGATAAACCATGATATTCGTATCCGAAAAACCATTATCGTGAAATGCTTTTTCGAGGCTCGCCATACCCTCTAAGTAAGCTGCAGGGTCGGCCGGGCTGACATACACTGATCTTGTTGCCCAGTTTTCATAAATTTCACCGTCATACCCCTTTACGATTAGCATGGTTTCCGTATTCAATAGCTTCCTAGATGAAGCTAAATCAGCTTGCAAATCTTTCACTTCACTATTTGTTAATGTGTACTCTAAACCAGAAAAAGCGGAAGAGACGCTCGGAAACATACTGAAGAATTGGATTTCACCTGGATACTCGTTACCTGAAATAGCAGTGCACACGCCCGCAATCAATATACCCATTTCTTCAAAGAGCCGAGAATTGTCTCGTTGAGTCTCGGCGTATGCGTCCGGGCTATCTGCAATGATGTTATAAATCGCTACTGCTCCATCACTCAAAGGAGCATCGTCTTGCCCGAAAATGGTAGCAGTCAGTCCAAGAAAGAATGTCACGCAAAAGCTTACAATTAATCGTTTCATTATTTTACCTCCTTAGCGGTAAATTGTTTTTCCTCGGTTAATGGAAATTCATTCCTGCTCTACGGTTAATTCAAGTACAAAACAAGGATAGATCTCCAGCAAACATAAGGCCGTCATGGAAAGGGTTTAGTTTTTATTATTTTGTGAGCAAAAGGCACGTGATTGGTGCAATGCAATTGGTCTGTCGCACTAAAAACAGCAACACAAATGTGGACAACCCACTTTTGCGTGAGCCGATTCGAGAAAAAAGCCGTTTTCCCTCTCCAAATTCACTTCCAAACTAGATAACCTGAGCGCGTCTGGCTATCAGATTGTCTGATCGAGCCTTTTTAGCAATAAAGAAGGAGAAAAGATGACGGCGCTAGTAGTGAAAAACTTCAGAGCGGCTGAAGGAAGGTTCGACGCACTTGGGGACTTCTTTAAAGCTGTCTTGGGCGATACCCGTGCTTTCGCGGGTTGCATCAACGTAGATGTGTATGCAGATGAGTCCGCCGTCTCCTATACCTTAGTCGAGGAGTGGGTCACTTTCGCTGATCATGATAATTATGTCGCTTGGCGAACTGCTCAGGGTGATCTGGATGAGACTGGGGATCTGCTTGATGGCGGTATCGAAAACGGCCTCTCAGTTTATGAGTGGGAAATAAAACTGATATTTAAGCGAATTGCGCTAAAGAGCAGAGAGTGGATTTACTTCAAATCGCGGCTCCATACCTTTTAACAATTAGAACCTGAAGTTTTAATGAGTTAACCCCATCCATGTCAAAAATTCTAAGGACGACCGAATGAAAGATTATTATCAAGAATTAGAAACGCCAGATGGCCTGATTTCCGTGCAGGGATATTACGATTCTCGCTTTGAGCGTGTCATGGAAGAGTTTTCTCAAAATTTCTATTCTCGCGGAGAGGTTGGTGCTGGAGTATCTGTAACTTTAGACGGTGAGACAGTAGTAGACTTGTGGGGTGGTGTTGCAGATGCAGAATCGAGAAAGCTTTGGGTTAAGGAAACCATGCCTGTGGTGTGGTCTTCGACCAAAGGAGCGACTTCGATCTGTTTGCATACATTGGCCTCTAGAGGGCTTTTGGATCTCGATGCACCTGTTTCCGAATATTGGCCTGAGTACGGTGTCGGAAGCAAGGCAGCGACAACAGTTAAGATGTTCTTAAATCATACTGCGGGATTACCAGCCATCAAAGAGCCCGTGCCAGCAGATGCATACTATGACTGGGCACTGATAACCAAAATCCTTGAGGATGCGGAGCTATGGTGGGAGCCGGGAACAGACCAGGGGTATCACGGTCTGACAAAGGGTTTTTTGTGCGGAGAGATTCTTCGTCGCGTTACTGGTCAGACGATTGGTGAATTTTTAAGGTCAGAGTTCTCTGGACCGCTCGGTCTTGAGTTTTATATGGGACTCGAAGAGCACCAGATGGATACCGTGGCCACAATGATTTTCCCAGAACAAACAGAGCCAGCTGCTGACTTCTTCTTAAGTGTGGAAGCGAATCCAGAGGGAATTCAGGCGAAGTTATTTAACAATGATGGCGGGCATATGGAGAGGTTTCAAACACCAATCGCGTTGAAGTCGGAAATACCTGCTGCAGGTGGTCTTGCAACAGCGAGAGGACTTGCAGGTATATATGCGCCTTTTGCCTGTGGGGGAGAATTAAACGGAACTCGTTTTGTTGACCAAGATCAAATAAGCCGAATGTCTAACGTCAGCACTGCCTCCGAGTTGGATAAAGCATTATTGGTCCCGATGAGATTTAGTGAAGGCTTTACAAAAGCGATGGACAACCGTTCTGGCAAACCAGGCAATCAAGATTCCATTTTAATGTCTGAAGAAGCTTTTGGTTGTCCTGGTTTTGGTGGCTCTATTGGGCTAGCAGACCCGGGGGCTAAAATGTCCTTTGGATATTGTATGAATGCGATGGGAGAGGGAACCGCACTTAATGTACGAGGACAAAGCTTGCTCGACTCAACATATGGAAGTCTTGGTTATCACTTGAATCAATCAGGCCAGTGGTCTACCTAGGGCAACCGGGAAAGACACGGATGGCTCTGCATAAACCTCAAAGAATATTCTGAAATTTTTATAGGAATAATCCCCAACCTAGCCGTTATTTTTGCACAGAAGTGAAGGGGCTTAAAAATTAGGGGTAGGCCCTCAAGCTGCCTAATATTTGTAACCTTACGGACTTACTGGAGTGAATCTTTGATAAAAAGCGGCATCTCCTCAACCCACATTAAAGAGTATGCCGCTCAAAGACTTCTGTTATCAAGGAGCAGAGAAACGAGCCCGTAATAAAGCTCACATCCCCTTGACAAGCATATCGGTATCTTAGTTCCTTTCTTTATCTGTGGGGGTAGTAAATGCTACTCGTATCTGCTCCATACCGCCCATCTATAAGATTCAGGAAACATGCTGTCACTTTGAAAAGCCGATACTTTTGAATCTGCCGAATCGCCCACGCTGCTGCATTGTTAGCTTCTTAACTGATGTCCCGCCTCATCTTGTCGTTACCCCGTATCAGTAAAAGGAAAGGCGGTTTTTAAGGAGTTGACCTTCTCGTTTCGGAAACCTCAAATGGATACTTACTAATTGCCTGTCTTACAAAACTAGCCAAAGGCATGTCTTTGGGTTTTTCAGGAAAGACCCGTATATGAAAAACTCACGCCAGTTATTCCAACCACATTCATAGGCTAGGATTTCGAGTGCTTGCCAGTATTCACGCTCCAAAGGCGGACAACTGCAACCGTTTTCTAAGTCAGTGTGACGCAATTCCAGGTGCCTTTTTGGCATTGTTTAATGCCCTTGTCTCCACTTTTTTTCGAAGAGTCGTTAATTCCTCAATATTAAGTAAGTTCATAGAAACTGGAAAACATCAAAAGCTACCTGCGCGCAAATTTATGCAGATTGATCAATTTCTCAAATACCGTAAGCCGACGGCGATGGAGGTTGCAGAAAACCCCATTCCCGCCAGACTCAGAAGGACTACCACGAAATCCCAAAGTGGCCGGCGAGTCCACAGGATTTGAAAGTCCAAGCTATGCAAGCCATTGAATAACCATCTTTCTCGCCGACTCGCGTCAGTCACACGACTTACTGGTAGGCCCGTTCGAGAATCAATGTGATACCAAGTCGATTCACTATCATCGAAGCGTGCGCGAAAAATGGGTAACGGACGAAAACTATTGTGTCTTGTGTAGTAAAAATCATCGAAATCGTCAATCAAGTCGATCGACAGCAAGCGATTATCCGGAAGCAGCTCCGAGGCGGCTTTTTTTATTAGGTCGACCAAATCGAGATTGCCCTCATTATCTGTTTCATTAAAAACAGCGTTTCGGTCTCCATTTTCATAGTGCGTGATTAAGTAGGGTACGCTATCTATGTGATGCCATGTCACTTCCTTTAAAGGCGAATTTGACTCTTGCGAGCTCAATAGAACATCTGGCATTGAAGCGAGCCGAAAAATTGATTGCCCAGTATAATTGGAAATCTGCTCCTGTGCCGACGAGTTGGATTGGAACACCCCCCAAGGTCCCATTGACATCAAGCCGCTAAACATAAAGGTCGAGACAAATATCACGGATAGTAATCCGGAAATGTGGTGCCACCACATCCAGCCAGAATATGGACTCACATTAATGCCTTTAAACTTCTTGAATGGCCGGAGCCTCAGCAGTCCAATTATTGTGCCGGTAAGTACAGAAAATAACCCCAGGATGGAAAGATAGACGATCACATCTCTCCACAATGCATTGTGCTTGCGGAGTTGGTATGGATAAATCCAATGTATGGTAGAGCCAAGCCAATTCCAAAATCGCTCTCGTCGATTTGTATCCCGCACCACTTGGCCTGTGAGGCTCGATATATACAGCGACGTACCTTTTTGGTCACCCAAAGAGACTTTATGCAGGGGTCTATGTTTATTTAATGAAGAGGTCACAGTCCATTGATCAATCTGTATCAGGCCGTCGTAATTTGGTACAGAATCCAAACTACTGAAACCTGAAAGCACTGCCTCTTCTAATGCGCCTTCACCATCTGCACCCAAAAACTTCTCTGCAGTATCAGCGAAAACTATCGTAGTCTCCGAGTCTGGAGACCCAAAGTGATAAGCAGGCCGGCCCTGTACACTTGATAAACTTACTGACGAGAAGACACTCGGAATATTGAGACTTTCTACCACTGAGTAAGGCGAGTGCTTTATCGAACCTAGATCAAGGGGAGGAAGGCTTTTTAGCCGCTCGTCTCTGGTGAGTTCGGGGTATTCAACGTACATCATGACCATACCACTAGCGAACCAGAGAAAGAAAAAGGCACACATCACGATGCCAAGCCATCGATGTATAACAAAAAGCGCCCTCTTAAGTTTTTTCATGACGAATTGCTGTTTTGATACATGAAGGGGCCAAAACTACTTGTAAGACCCCTTTGCCAAGGCTGGCAAGCTGCGAATTTAGAGACGAGGTAGTATACCTATTGGAACGCAACTTGAATCGTTTGTCAGAGATTAAATTCTAGGCCAATTTCGAAACTGCGAGGAGATGCCAGTAGAATTTGATTGGCATACAAAAAGCTAGGATCATTTTGCTGCAAATAAAACACGTCTGACCATGGTACATAAATTTCGTCAGTTAGGTTATTTATCCTCGCTGTAATACTGTAATTTTCCGCGCTCCAAGCTGCAAACAAATCGACGAGCGTGTAGGAACTTAATCTAACCTGATTAGCGTTATCACCAAAACGGTCATCTATGTACTGTACAGAGCCTCCTATCTCAAGTGGCAATCCCGCAACCTCGCTATAAGACGTCCACAGATTCCCCGTCATGTCCGCGACGTTGGGAGGGCGATTGCCCGCGAAAGTAACAAAATTTGTAGAACGTTTAAATTCAGCTTCGATGAGTGAAGCATTTGCCCCCACACGCCAGTTAGGAGTGGGATTAAACGATGATGAAAGTTCAAGTCCACTCGAATCTCGACCACCTATACTAGCTGCAGAGTCAACTCCGATTCGCTCCAATACGTCATCACGCTCGATGTCGAAATACGCGATTGTTGCTACAGTTCGTCCGTCTTGCCAACTCCCTTTAAGACCAAGTTCCCATTGTTTAGCGTCCGTAAGGTCAAGGTTTTCTCCTGAGTTCACTAAGAAAATATTTGCGTTTACCGGATCCTTACCGTCACTGTATTGCGCATAAGCGGAAACATCGTCTGAAACCTGAACAACCGCGCCCAATCGCACACTCACCCAATCGAAGTCGCGGGCAAATCCGGAAGATTCTGAGACACCAAGATCATTAAAGTTCCGTCGCACTAGATCAAGCTCTTCGTACCGGAGTGCGCCGACCAGCGTTAAGTTACCCGTCAGTTCAAAAGCATCCTCAAAGAACAACGCTCTAGTATCAATGTCGGTCGGGCTAATACCGCGCAGTTCCCTCCGGCCATAGCTGCCCGGAATGGGCGTAAGTGGATCCACTGAGTCGCTTGCAGCCAATGGAATACGTCGCCTAAAACCGCGCGCTCTGGAAAAGTCTAAATCGGTTATTTCAAAACCCGCAACAAGGCGATTTTCACGCCCGCCGATTTGGTGGTTAAGGTTTGCCGTGAACCGATTGCCGAGAAGCTCCTGTTCGTGCGTTACGAAGAAGTAACCATAATAACGTTGAATCAAACCTTTCTCGGTGCAGACATCTACTACTTCAGTGCAGTAGACATAACCCTCCGCATTTCCCCAGTCTCGGTCGGCGCTGAATCTGTAAGTTGTATTCTGTAGTTGGATGTTATCTGAAACTTCCCAAGTTAGGTCCGCACGAAAGAGCGATTGATCAGAAACAGCCACACTGTCACTTACGTTAAAATTTTTGAATCTCGCCCGTGCGTCAACCGTTTCACCAGAGCTAGTAGAAACAACACCGCCTAATGGGGAGCCGGCTGATGTTTTTGGAACCAAGGGGGTGCCCCAATAGTCGGCGAGGCTATCATCGAGATAATCCGCCTGTATCTCAACTTTAAAATTCTCCGAAGCCTCCCAAAGAAGGCTTGCGGTAACATTATTCGACTCAGAATCCATCCGATCAACATAGCCATCCGAACCGTAAGTATTTGCATCGATCCTAAGCCAGACAGAGTCGCCTAGTTGCTTGTTCCCTCCCACGCCGACTTGATAGGTGCCGAAACGGCCGTATGATGCTAGCACTTCAATTGGTTGTTCATTCGAAGAGGCTCGTTTATCACGCTATTTACGCTTCCACCAACTACACCTTGGCCATGTAACGCAGAACCGGGGCCTCGAAGCACTTCAATCCGGTCGAGATTAAAAGTGTTTTGAGGCCGCATTACCATGTTAGCCGGTCCCAGCCAGATGCCATCTCTGAGAACGGTGATTGAACTTCGGCTGAAACCACGCATCGAGAATGTGGAAGGTGCTGCTGGGCTTTCTCCAGAGGTAACCCCAGGCAAACTTTTTACCGCATCCGCAATACTTTTATACCCTCGCGCGCGCATTAAACTTGAATTAACGAGTTCGATCGATGCCGGAGTTTCAATTACTGTTAATCCTAGACGACTGCCGGCGCTCGAAATGGATTCGAGGTCAAGTGTGTTGATGGCCCGGCCCGGAACTACAATCTCGTTAATTACTGATTCTGACTGAGCTCGCACAACGCTTGTCGTTGCAGTAAAGCTGAGCACTACATATGTCAGTACTCTATTTAGTCGTAGCATTCTCTTGGGTAGCATTTTTCATTATCCTTGCTTTGAACTTTTGTTTATTTGTTCTGTTTGGTCAGCGAGGTGCACCTTCTCAGTGAGATAACCGCCGCGTTTCTTTCGTTTCGGTATTCCTGAGCGGGTCACTCTGGTGCTTGTTTGCGAATCTCAATTTCGAGATTTTAATCTCGATTTTCCAATATGTTACGTTATAACATATTGGGTTAGGTCCATGCGCGGTGCCGACACACCAGCGCGAAATCCAGCGATGTATTTGAGGGACACTTCTCTTACCATGCAGTTCGCAACCATGAATATGATAAAACTCCTGTCAAACGAGAATGATATCGATTCGCATCGTTATGAGATTCCTGCTACCTTTAAGCAACTCAATTACTGAAACTGAGGTTGTTGTGATGGTACGTAATTTATTGAAATCATGCGCGTGTACGCTAGTTATTCTTTTACTGATCTCCGTGAACGCAGAGGTTCCCTTTAGTCCCGACCAAAGCTTTGGAAGCGCTATACCAGAATCAGGCTCCGTGAAGACCCTTAAGCAAGCTATTGCAGATACAGCAGCGACAGCTGGGTCTCCGCTCAAAATTTCCGGACTTATCACAGAGGTCTGTCAAGCAAGAGGGTGTTGGATGATTTTGGTCGACGGAGATTCTCATGCAAGGATCTTTTTTGAGGATTATGGGTTTTTCGTGCCAACTGACACGAGCATGCAGCGCGCTGTCCTGTACGGCACGCTTTCCGAGCAAGTTCTGTCACATGAAGCGGCTGAGCATCTAGCCGAAGACGCGGGGCGGAAGGATTTGTTTGCTCCTGGGGAGCAAATCAAGGAATACACGATAGTAGCTAAGGGAGTACAGATCGAAAATAAGATCTAGCNTATACAGACTTCCACNAGTCGATTATNAGCGGGCCCTCTACAAGCCGAAAAAGGAGAGGAAATAGGAATGATTACAAGTAAACACTTCATGGTATCTACCGGTTGTCTCGTAGTGGCAGGATACTTCTCAACCTCATTAGCTCAAGAGTTTACNGCTGGTGAACCGCTCGGTGCGAATAACCAATCGGGTGATTTTGTTGAGATGAGCAGTAATGTGACCGTCTACGGGAGCTTCCACTTTACGGAGAGTTGTACGTTTGATCCGNAGAGAAATCTGATTCTCGCTATGNACAGGGGGNACGACGGGGGGTCCGATGATGGCTTTGTATCTCTGATCAATCCTGACGGCAGCGTNCACACATCAAAATGGATCGGAGCAAGTCGTGATGGATTAGAATTGCGAGATCCCATTGGAAGCGCTATTGCAGGGAACATTCTCTTTACGGCAGACAATGGCTCAAGAGAAGTNCGGACTTTTAGCCTTGATACCGGCGCACCAATATCCGCAGTAGCGATTCCTGGAGAAGGGTTCATTAATGGAATAGCCGGAAGAGAAGATGGCTCCTCCTACTTGTCCGACACAGGTCAAGGAGTAATTTATGCTATTTCGTCAGANGGCAGCGTATCNATATTCGCCGANGGCACGCCCCTCAACCGCCCGAATGGAGTGGCCCTAGATAATGACGGTAACATAGTGGTTGTAAACATAGGGGACTCGGCCGTAATAACATATAGCCAAGATGGTCAGGTGATCAAGCAAGAGGCCGCCGTCGAAGGCGGCAACGATGGAGTGGTTGTCCTAAGTAATGGTACGAAGTACGTCAGCAGTGTTCGATTCGGCAGCGTCTCAAGAATAGACAGCCAAGGAAATGCGCAGATTATTGCGAGAGGAATACCAAGCGCCGCATCCATGTGCTATGACTCGAGACAAAACCAGCTGGTGATACCNATGAACCCGAACAATAGTTTGGCATTCATACGCTTGTGAAGTCGGCCGGGTGGCTCGAAATACACTTCCCTAACAAAGGCACCCAATTTATCGGTAGCTTGAGACATTANATATTTCGCTAGCTCTCTAGCTTTGATGAGACTGATTCGTGGGTACAAGTCTGAGCCCGTCGGTTATTGAGGCATCCCATGAACTGAATATCGATAAAGNCACCAGCGAGACCCTGACTGCTCGATATNTAGAAGTAAGCTGGAAACGCCGCCCGCAGAGTCGCGGGTATCGGGTTGGCTTGGTTCTGGTTTGAGTGCGACGACAGCTCTCGCGGACAANTTCTTTATTCTCTGAAGCATCGTTTTGCCAACAGCCGTACCAACCCAAATTTGCTTCAGCGGATTTCAAAAAGGCGGCTCATTCCGCGCAATTATCTTGCAGTGAATCAATAACTTTAACCAAACCATCTGGGAAAAANGCCTTACGGATATTCAAGATCTCTCTGTNTCTACATTGATTGTAAAAAAATGACAACGCTTCCTTCTTGGCTTCCCAAACCTCAATAGGCATCAGTCCTTGAGAGAATTGAAAATAGTCATTCTCATANTTAAAAAGAGCTTGGTGGTAATTATTACGACCGCCAGCTNTTCCGCTTGGATACGTGTCAGCCAATTCCGGTTGATCCAAGAAAGCTATTGAATGCCAATCGAGTCCGGCTTCCGTGAAGACAGAATTGGCCTCTATTAACAATGCGGTACGTTCCATNTGTTGACCTGCCATAGCGATTCTTTGAGATTGCCTCATTTCAAGACCAACGAATATGAGCGAGCCAATAATCCCCACCATACCCAACAGTTGTATAAGATCCTCAATNGCTATTTTCTTCACTGCTCTATTACCTNTCAGTTTTGATTCTTNTGACTATGTCTTAAGACAAATTTAAGNAACAGCCTTTTTTGTGGCNCGGCCAGCGTATGAACGCTAGCGCAGTGTATGCTCCTGCGCGAAGCTAAAGATGAGCAAAATAAGGTANAGAAANATCTCAACGGGAGAATCAATGAAATTTTCAACAAAAATTTTAAAATTAAGGTATTTTGACTATTNCTTTCGTTTCTTATTTGGTCAAAGGAGGACCGCAATGAGTTTGCTCCGCTTGTTACAGCTAGTATTAATAGTGAGTCTGCCGGTCAAATTGATTGCTGATGAAATTCGCCCCGGTGTGCTCCGCACGCCCGACAGTCGCTTCGAAAATCTCCCCGGCTNCGATTTTGAGCCTAATTACCTCAACGTTAGAGGCTACCGAGTGCACTNCTTAGACGAAGGTCCGAGCGATGGCGAAGTGGTATTTATGCTGCACGGGGAACCCTCTTGGTCTTTTCTCTACCGGAAGATGATTCCCATTCTNAATAGAGCGGGGTTCCGAACTATTGTTCCTGATCTCATTGGTTTTGGGAGGTCTGACAAGCCAATCAGCATGGAGACGCATACATATTTATTCCATGTCGATGCTATGACAGAGTTAGTTGAGCAACTTAACTTGCATGATGTCACTTTCTTTGGGCAAGACTGGGGTGGACTCATTGGGCTTAGAGTTGTGGCGGAGAATGAAGAGAGGTTTGCGCGGGTCGCAATTGGGAATACAGGCTTACCGGCGCCCACCAGCACAAAATCTCCGACGACCCCTGCATTCATGACCTGGAAAGCTATGAATCAACGCATGATTGACGCCGGAGATATACCCACCGGTAGGATGATTGCGAATAGTACTGGTGATCCTTCAGTGCAGGTAGCCTATGATGCGCCTTTTCCTGATCCGTCCTACAAAGCCGGCGCCCTAATAATGCCCCAGCGTGTGCCGGTGTCTGTTAACTATCCTGGCGCGCTAGCAAATGCTGCAGCTTGGGAAATATTTCGGCGTTGGGAAAAACCTTTTCTCACTGCTTTCAGCGACAGCGACCCGGTAACGGCTGGTGGCGACGTAATATTTCAGAGGGAGGTGCCTGGGGCACAGGGTCAAAACCATGTGATCATCAAGGGCGCTGGCCATTTTTTACAGGAGCAAAAGGGTGAGGAACTAGCAAAAGTAATTGCCGAATTTATGCGAAACAATCCGTTGTAGCTTTTAGGTGTAAATATGAGTTCTTTTTTGAGAATTTTTGCTTATATCTGCATTTGGACAACCCCTTTTCAAATAGCGTTTATATTGTGGTGTATCGGCATTGTTACCGCCACCGACTATAATATTATTTCGCTATCAACTATTGAATTGATAAAAAATTACCTCAGTTTTCTTATCCCTCTCGTTAATGTGGCATACACATGGTTTTCGAATCCTCTCCTGGACTGGGTGTTTTCTTTGCCGATAATTTTACACACTTCATTTAAGGCAGTAGCGTCTACTTGGCTGGGCTTCTGGATACTAAAAAAGATAAGATGAGTAAAAACAACTTTTTTTGTTCGACATATAAATTCGCACCTTGGAGAGGGAGATGGAAAGACTATTGCGTGTGATTACTGCTTCAATCTGTTTACAGCTGGCTCTTGGATACCCTGGCGCAGCTGCACAGGCACCGGCAAGCGATGGCTCGCGAGACAGTATCAACGCTCGCGCCGATTACCTCCGAATAAACCGCGAGTACGTTCCGCCTCCAGGTGAGGCTTTACATCATCATACGAGCGGTTACGCAAAAATTTTGTGTTCAGCGATATTTGTAACCGGGCTGGACCCAAAAGATGCTGCGGCTAACGTGGGTGGTTTTATTTCCCCTTTTGACCAGCGAGCTTATGTCACGAGCACCACTATTGACAGAGTTCGACAGGAGGTAACACTTACTCTTCCTGATGGTGTTGAGCGATCAGCACGGCGCTACGGAAGTCAAGGTTGTGTCTCTCACGCGCTTGGGGAAGACAATATCCAATTCATGCCTTCTGTGGTTGAATCAGAACTCCCGTTGGCGCATGAGACTCCTTGGCCCATGGGTGATATTTTGGATACGCAGGTTTGGCCTGAAGATCTCGATGCAAGTCTGATTGAGCAGGCACTAGATGTTGGATTTGGGCCGCCAGAAGCGAAAACGCTGGGCCTGGTTGTAACTCACAAAGGACAAATTATCGGCGAGCGTTATAGTAACGAAGTAGATATACATACTCCATTGGAGAGTTGGTCCATGACCAAAAGTCTGACCGGAACGCTTATGGGTGTCTTAATCCAGCAAGATGAGTATGAGCTCTGGCAACCTGCTCCCATTCCAGAATGGGAAGAAAACCCTGACGATCCTCGTCAGCACATACGAATTGGAGATGTAATGCGGATGTCCAGTGGCATTATGATAAACGCTCCTTCAGATCCGGACTACGAGAATGCCACTTACGCTGATCACTTCTATCTTTACACCAGCGGTGGCAATAATTTCCATTACGCCGCAACCCGTCCTCCCGAATACCCCCCGAATACCGTTGGAAGGTATCGAAATACCGATCCTGTACTGACGAGTTACTTGATTCGGCAAGCGGTTGAGGGGCGTGGAGAGGATTACCATAGCTTTCCACAACGTAATCTATTCGACAAAATCGGCATACGTAATGCTTTGATTGAAACCGATACCTACGGGAATTTCCTTGGTCAAGGACTTGCGTTCATGTCGGCGAGAGATTGGGCAAGATTAGGGAATTTATATTTGCAAGATGGGGTATGGGATGGCGAGCGAATCTTGCCAGAAGGATATGTGGATTACGCGAGTACTGCGGCGCCTGCATGGGTCAGTGACGGTCGGCCAATCTATGGAGGCGCTTTCTTCTGGGTGGATGATGAAATGCGAGAAGCAGGAGTGGATAGGTCGTTTCGTATGAGTGGCGCCGGTGGGCAATCAACCACCATTTTCCCTGAACGTGAATTAGTAATTGTCCGCATCGGAAAATATACGGGGGCCGCTGAGGGAAGCAGGGCCTTGCGAAAGATGGTTCTTAGCCTAATGGACTTGATTCCTAACGAACAATAAGTGGTGCTGCATAGCCAAAAGCGACGAGCAGATTAGGAGAGCGTCCCGAAGTTGGCAACACTTGTGCCCTCATAATCTGTATAGCGTAAGCTTGGTTCTAATGATGAGCGATAAGCGCTCCGTGCAATGGGTTTTATGATCACGCGAAGGTCTGGATATTCAAAAGCGTTCGCTTCGGATAGTGAAAAACTCTAGTACCGGGTACANCGGAAAAACCTCGTTCATTCCNCCTGAGTCGGCTTCGCANCCCACCGNTTGTAAACATGAAATAGTAAGTGAACTNCACCANACGCNTTGTTCCACTCTGCACCAATGATAGNTTGTGCTTGATGCGGNAAATTACACGAATTGGTGCGATTGTTTTGCACTCTGCCTGCACGCTGCGAAGAAGTCTTAACGCAGACCTTTTTCNTTANATTTGCCTTGCGTATTAAATGCGATTGCNTNTNGGTTTNCTNACTTTANTAAANNNTGTNGGTNCTNNAGGTGNNANAAATATGGGGTGCTTGTTAGTGGATTTATTAGTATTCTNTTGCTTCAGAGTCTAAATTTATCCTGGAGAAAAATAAGAATGTTTTTTAAGCATCCCCGGAGTTTGAATTTACCCTCGCTTAAATTATTTCTGGTTGTAATTTCAGTTTTAAGTCTAGCAGCTTCTAAAAANTCTTTTTCGCAGNCAGGNCAATCGCCCTTTCCGCGACAAATGGCGTGGACGGCTTATAATCTCGGTTCTACAGGTTANAACCAAGCTGTCGCGATTGGGGCAATGTTACGAGAAAAGTTTGNTGTGACCTTGCGAGTGATTCCAGGACAAAATGATGTCTCTCGACTTTTGCCATTAAAGACCGGCAGAGTAGANTTTACCGTAAATGGAGTTTCAACCTATTTCGCTCAAGAAGGGATGTTCCAATTTGCTAATGATCAGTGGGGCCCACAGCCAGTGAGATTGCTGATGACCTCTAATGGACTTAGTAATCAGACTGTGGGAGTTGCAGCGGACATTGGTGTGGAAAAGATTGCCGATTTAAGGGGTCGCAGAATTCCCTATGTTCGCGGCGCGCCTGCCTTGAACGTATCCATGGAAGCTTATCTTGCCTGTGGTAACTTAACTTGGGACGACGTGGTGAGAGTAGACTTTCCCGGATACGATGCTGCGTGGAATGGTGTCATAAACGGTAATGTTGATGCTGGCTTTGGGACGACTGTCTCAGGGCCGATGTATCGAGTTGAAGCGTCACCCAGGGGTATCTTTTGGCCGCCAGCGCCTCACAACGATCAGGGTTGTTGGGAGCGTATGTTAGCCGTCGGCCCTTACTTTACAAAGCACTACGCTACTCGCGGAGCCGGAATCGACCCAGACAATCCACATGAGGCTGGCACCTATCCCTATCCGCTGTTAACNGCCNTATCGAGTCAAGATGAAAAACTGGTTCGCGCGCTAACTCAGGCGATACATGAAAACTACGATGATTTTAAGGACTCCGACCCAGGGGCTATAGGCTGGTCGCTTGATCGGCAAGTGTTCCAGTGGGTCGTACCCTACCATGAGGGTGCAGTTCAGTACTGGCGAGAGATAGGGATTTGGACGGATGAATTAGAGCAACATAACAAGTCATTAGTTGAAAGGCAGGAGGTTCTTGCAAGGGCCTGGTCCGAACTTATTGAGGAAGAAATTGTCGACCAGCAGGAATTTGCCGAAGCTTGGGGCCAAATGAGAGCGTTGCGACTGGAGGAAGCTGGTTTCAATCCAGTGTGGCGCTAGTGTCANAAAATAGCGACACATTACCGACACCGCTGCGTTGGCTTACAGGAATTGCGGCCTTATGCAGTGCTTTTTTGGCAATGGATTCCCTGAGGATTTTTTCCGAAAATCCTTTGCTAGATTTTGCAATCACACTGCAGAATCATTATTACTACGCGTTGATTGGACTGCTATTACCTCTTTGTTTCCTACTCAATCCTTCATTTTCGGATAAGAAGTCCTANTGGTTTGATGGTCTTTTGGGCCTGCTTTCACTTAGTGTTTGCGCTTTCTTTTTCGCCAATACAGAAACTATGCTTGACTATGGATGGGAGTTTTCGGCGCCAGATTATGCGATATGGATGAGCTATGTATTGTGGGCGCTGATTTTAGAAGGAGTCAGGCGAACAGGAGGTTGGATTCTTTTTGTTCTGGTGCTCGTTTTTTCTNTCTACCCAATTTTTGCAGAGAGCTTACCGGGGCCAATTTCAGGAATGGCATCTACGCTACCAGATACCGCCTCCTATCATGTTATGAGCATTGAAAGCATTCTCGGTCTGCCTTTCAGGGCCTTNGCGCAACTTGTTNTTGGCTTCTTAATATTTGGTATAGCCTTGCAGAGAACTGGGGGAGGGCGNTTTTTCATTAACTTGGCATTCGCNATTTTCGGGCACGTTCGTGGCGGTTCAGCTAAAGTCGCNATTGTCTCCAGCGGCCTGATGGGTTCNATGAGCGGCAGCGTAATTACTAACGTNTTGACAACTGGTCAAATGACGATTCCCGCCATGGAAAAAAATGGCATGGAAAAGGAGTACGCTGCAGGGGTAGAGTCATGTGCATCAACAGGTGGGGTGCTACTGCCACCGATCATGGGATCTACAGCTTTTGTTATGGCAACATTTNTAAATGTTGCGTATACCACAGTGGCTTTAGCGGCAGCGATTCCAGCTTTCTTGTATTTCTTCGGACTNTTCATTCAGATCGATGCCTACGCGGCTCGAAAAGGTCTAGTGGGAACACCCAAGGAAGANTTACCGGGTNTGGCCGAGACAATGAAGCAGGGTTGGTACTANATATTGGCTTTCTTGGTTTTGATTTTTCTTCTAGTTTACTTACAGAGAGAGGCCGTAGCTCCATTTATTGCCACAGGGCTTCTGCTTCTTNTAAATCAGCTTTCCTCTGAGTTTCGCTGGAATTTNAGCCAAGCTGGTGATTTTCTTGTCGCAANCGGTAAGCTTCTTATGGAGTTGCTCACTATTATGGCTGGTGTGGGTCTAATTGTGGGGGCATTATCTATAACTGGGTTATCTGGCACGTTAGTAAACGACCTGCTGTATTTGGCTGGAGACTCTCCACTGACTCTTNTATTAATGGGGGCATTCTGCAGTTTTATATTGGGTATAGGAATGACAGTCACAGCGGCATATGTGTTTTTGGCAATCGTGCTTGCACCAGCTTTAATACAGGGCGGATTAGAGCCCATGAGCGTNCATCTTTTTATCTTGTATTGGGGTATGCTCTCGTTTATCACACCTCCGGTTGCTTTGGGTGCTTTTGCTGCTGCGAGTATAGCCGGATCCTCTGCTCTTGCTACGGGTTTTAAAGCGATGAGGNTGGGAAGTGTGATTTACTTCATACCATTCTTCTTTGTGCTTGAGCCAGCCTTAATTCTATCGGGAACATGGTGGGAAACGGTTTTTGCGACAGCGAAAGTTGGTGTAGGAATAATACTGATTGCTGGCTCACTGCAAAGCTACCTTCTTGGAATTGGGCACGTTGACAGAGATGGAGCCCGAGGTATCTTAGGACGGGTGCTTTTGGGAATAGGAGGCGGAGTCATAGCTCTCCCTGCGTCAAATATGCTTGGTATCGGTTTCGGCCCTCTGACGCTCCTTCTATTTGGTTTCTTAGTTTCAATGTTCGGTGTTTTTTTCAGTTATAACGCTGTTAAGTCTGAGCCTACGCCTTCAATGACTGCCGGCGTCTAGTTAAGAATCAGGGTGTAGCTCTAGCGTATTTTACTAAGAAGTTGGAAGAAGAGGATTCCCACCAACTTTTTATTCTGTCTTCCTGTTGTTGCCAATAGCCATCTGTTAACAAGCCCATTTGGTATTGTGCAAAGTTGCTCTCGAACATGATGCCCATCCAATTGTGCATCTGTCTTGCTACAAGTTTTTCGTCACTCGCAAGATTATCGAAATCCGAAATATATGGAATGGACAATTTATTCGCATATAAATTCCCTTCAAAACCATTCAATACTCTTTTTAAATTCATTTCTGCTCGTGCCTGCACTTGACCCGCTATTGTTTGGGTGCTGTTCAGATCCGCTCTCTTTTGTCTCTCTGCAGCGTGTCTTCCGATTCGCCTCTTAAGTGGGTAATTTTGCTACCAATCTTAATTCGCTTGGTTAATGCTCAAATATAGAGCAACAGAACGGGTCTGACTGAGGGCGAATCGCCCACTTAATAACGAGACGGCTCATAACAACTGTGGAATGACCTAGAGACCGACCTGACAGTCATTTAGGAGAGGCTCAAGGGGCACACACTGAATTGCAATTAATTGTTTCCTCTGCAAACAGTCTAAAGAATTTCGTTTATATTACCGTCAAAACCAAATAGTCCTCGATTAGCCTCAATTCGGGCCCAAGGTAGTTCAATGCTTCACGGCCGACTCGTTTTAATGAAATACGGTCCTGCAATCAGGCCCGATTAGGTCAGAAAGAGGTCCCAGGGAGAGCGCGTGCTTTTATCTAGATACAAGTTACTGCTTCTTATTTCAATTTGTCTGAATTATTCGGTCGTTTTAGCGCAGCCTCTTTTCACTGAGCGGCTTGTCCGACTTGATGAAGATGAAGCATCCATTCAGCTAGATGGCTTTTTGGATGAGGCTGTTTGGAAAAGTATCCCGGCTTTTGACGGCATGCGAGTGATCAACCCCGATACACTAGCAGAAACACCGTACAAAACTGATATTCGCCTGTTTTATACGGAGCGAGGTATTTACATTGGTGTAAAGAATCATCAACCTGCAGATACTCTTGTAGCAAGAATGACTCCTAGAGACACCCGATTAGACAGAGATGGTTTCGTCGTGGGTATCGATGCTTCAGGTACTGGATTGTATGGATTTTTTCTCCGTATTAATCTTGGCGACTCTATGACAGATGCCTCTTTGCTACCAGAGCGGCAGATGAATATGAATTGGGATGGTTCCTGGAATGGAAGGACTCAGGCGCTCGACGATGGCTGGAGCGTAGAATACTTCGTTCCTTGGTCGATGATGCCGTTGCCTGTNGCGGGGGCNACCAGACAGATCGGCTTTTATTTTGAGCGGCAAGTTGGNTCAATTGGTGGTGAGGCATGGTCCAATCCGCCCCTGCCGAGGACAGTCAATGAATATCTCTCTGCATTTATGAAGTTTGAGCTTCGAGATATCGAACCCCGCAGGCAGTTAACATACTATCCATTCGCTTCGTCTGTATTCGATAATATTCGCGGCGACAATAAGCCCCGAGTAGGAACCGACATATATTGGCGCCCTACTACAAACACCTTGGTTTCTGCGACACTGAATCCTGACTTTGGTACGGTAGAAGCGGATGATGTAATTGTAAATCTTACAGCGTTTGAACAGTTCTTCCCGGAACGTCGTGTATTTTTCCTCGAAGGTCAGGATATTTTTAACAATACGTCTCCCCGCACCTCAGGGAGGAGAGGTCCAGGAGGGCCTATTCAAGTCCTTAATACAAGACGTATTGGCGGTGCGCCGCGTTACGATTTGCCAAAAGGAATTAGCGTAGTGCCTACAGACTTGAGCAGACCTACTGATCTCTTAGGCGCTGCCAAGGTTGTAGGCCAGAGCGGTAATTTCCGCTACGGTACTTTGCTCGCAATGGAGGAAGATCCCGAAATTGAAGGGACACTTGCGGATGGCACGGTTGTAGGTGTCAAGGCTACTGGACGTGATTTTTTCGCTGGTAGAGTCCTCTACGAAGACACGAGCGGAGGAGGTCGTCGTCAAGTCGGCTGGATGGGGACGATGCTAGATCACCCTGAGGAAGAATCGGTCGTCAATGTCGTCGATATGCACTACTTTTCCGCTGACAATCGCTGGGTGCTCGACACGCAGTTCTTGCATAGTAACAATAGCGGTGAGGGTGGTTTAGGCTTTACCGGGGATATTGGGTTTCGTCCANTCAGAGGTGTCAATCATAGTCTACGCGCTACGTATATCGATGANACATTTGANATGAATGGGATGGGCTTTCTGACTCGAAANGATCAGGCAAATCTGGACTACACNTACTTTAAAGTTGAGTCAGACCTCGAGAGTTTCAGGCAGCGTACAACTAATTTGTCGGTAGTAAACCAATTCAATACACAAGGCCAGCCGGTTCAAAACGGAATATTCTTTGGAAGGAACTATCAGTTTAATAACTTTGATTCGATCAATTACCGGGTCGGTTATTTCCCGCCCAGGACTGATGACAGGTTAGGAAGAGGAACGGGCGATTTCAAGATACCGGAAAGGTACAGCTTATCAGCTGGCTATGAGTCGAATAAGGCAGAGGCGATTGCATGGAATGTAGGGGTCGATCTAAGTCAAGAAGATCTCGGCGCCTCTGATATTTCAGGTAGCGCAGGAATTACATGGCGACCTAATGATAGATTTTCAGCCGACCTGCAGCTCCGGTATCAAGATCGTGAAGCTCTGCTTGTGCATCGTGGAGCGGGCAAATATACAAGCTTCGAGTCTCACCAGTGGTCACCGCGGTTCGACCTAAACTACTTCATTACTGCGCGTCAAAGGTTGAGATTTTCTCTGCAATGGACTGGGTTGAAGGCATTCGAGGATATGTTCTATGAGGTTAATGCCGATTCTCGCGAAGAATTAATCCCAGTGGCTAACCCGGATAACATCCCTGACGACTTTGTGATCAGTCGCATGACCTTTCAGGCGCGCTATCGTTGGGAAATTGCACCTCTGTCGGATTTATTCGTTGTTTACACGAGGGGTGCTAGCTTACCGCGCAGNAGCTTTCTTACCTTTCAAGATCTCATTGAAGAGTCTTGGAATACACCCGTCGTAGATCAGCTTGCGATTAAGCTACGCTATAGATTTGGGTCTTAGTACGCTGTTCTAAAGTTGGTCTGTCACATTAGACGGGTGTTTTACTCATCACGTGCCATGTCCTAATGTTCAGTTGAGATTATCTGGTTGTGAGGGGTCCAAAATGCAAGGTNCGGCGAAACAAATTCAGGTCTTTTACGAATTGAAAGTATTGCCAGGGGGGCTGNTGTGTTGAAGGAAATAGCAGGAAAGATGTTTGCGATGAATGCCATNGAAGAAGCTGGGGCCCTTGCTNATCCTTGTACCTTTAAATNGGTGTGNATACAAGGAAAGCCAAAAATATTGTAAAACTGTCGCAAAACGTGAGCTAGCTATCACTCAGCGAGCAATAGAATGACAACGAGAGAAAAGTAACAAAATTTATAAAAAGTGGACTCATCCATCCGAATCGGTGAGGGAAAGGTTTTCAGCCATTCAAAGCCTTGGCGCAGAGTCTCAGGGGAGAGCCATTACTACTTATTCTTTCAAACAGAGTTGTATATAATTGAGCGGTGGTCGGGGATTGGAATCGGTTGCAGTGTTTCACCTCAACACCTGTGCAATTACTCGGCTTTAGAATTGAAATGCACCGGATAAGGGAACTTGGACCTCCAGTCCGAAGTCTCATAATTAAGGACTTAACATGGCACTTATAAACTTTAGCTCTTTAAAAAATATGATCTCAAATCGTGGTGNAGATAACGATACGAAAGCTCTTTTCCAAGAGGTTTTGTTACTGGTTCTCGCAAGAGCATCGCGTGTTGATTCAAATATCGATTCCATTGAAGTAAGGCATGTTCAAAAGGCCTTGAAAGATGTAACAGGAGCGGAATACTCTGAGGCGGAAGTGCAAACTGCTGCGTCTTCTGAAATATTCGAGACTCAATCTCTNGAAAAAACANTTGCAAAGGCATCTGGAAAGCTCAGTTCNGANAATANNGCGGCNATTNTGCACTGTCTTGCCGAACTACTTCNNAGCGATGATGTAATNAGAGATCCTGAGCTCGAGTTTTTTGANCACNTAGCAGTCGCACTCCGAGCATCGCCATCNGAAATAGCAGGGTTAAAAGCTGNCGATANCTGAGCTNNNGNTGATCANTGGGAANAGTGTCNCTGNATTAATAAATGTACGATNAATCGTATATCCGCGACTAATCGAACTGACTTTTNCTNNTAGNTGAANACTATTCGAGNCATCNGACAANNNNAACGGTCGCAACAATTCCNAGTAGAAATAACTTNTGTTAGCNCTCTCANAAATNGTNCTNCTTNTGGGCNTAANATATNCGANNTTTNTANCTTTTNANTATNAGCGGCCNATNNAANNATNCCNNTAANCATAATTCAGCAGGCNTNATGGNNNTTTCTGATGATGNTTGACCTTCAGTTCTNCANNCANAAACATAGTGANCGNCTTTCGTACANGACCGNNTCANGATNTGNCTTCAGCCAAACTGAATGAACGGTAGGAAGGAAATAACTAGNATGCAGANCATGANAAAAAGGAGAGCAGCTAAAAGGTTTTCANATTTTCNGTTTNTTGCGAATGTAAATTATCTCNGGNANTCCGAGCAGNCTGAAAACTAAGAAAAATAGAAACTTTTTCTTATCNTTAAGTNTAGAAGCCATCCAACATGCATGATAAGTCCAGTAAATTTCCCACGCTGTANCTAATAAGATCGCCAATACCAACATGACAGTTATGCCTTGGTTGCCCCGATCTCGAGTCAAAACAATATTTGGCTAATAACACCATCTTT
>NZJB01000068.1 GCA_002691885.1 Gammaproteobacteria bacterium | reverse complement strand
TCGGGGCCTGGGTTTCCCAGACCCACAATCACTTTAAGAGAATCGCCTGGCATAGTGTTACCTGGCTGGTGTTGTTGGCCTAGCTGTCGGCACTGTCACCTGAGTCATCTGCAGCGGTATCATCCCCGCCTGCATCCGCAGGGTCCAAGCTGTCACCGCCCCCGCGTGGGGCCTGCACCTGAGCAATCGACAGATCACTGTCTTCGCCGTGGGACAAGGCAACACTGGTAACGCCTTCGGGTAAAGCAATATCAGAAATGTGCAGGGTCTGACCGACTTCCACCTCAAGCAAATCCACCTCAATATACTCAGGCAGACTGCTTGGCAGGCAAGAAATTTCCAGCTCATTCAGTGTCTTACGAATGCTTCCGCTGCCGAGCTTCACACCCACACACTTGTCTTCGTTGATGAAGTGCAGCGGCACTTTCACAGTGATTGCCTGTTTTTCATCGACGCGCAGAAAATCAGCGTGCATGATGAAGGGCTTGGCCGGATGTCGCTGAAGCGCTTTGATAACAGCTTTCTCTTTATCTTTGTCAATATTCAGTGTGATGACATGGGAGAAAAATGCCTCGTTCTCGGTAGCGTGCAAAATGTCGTCATGGGCAATGGTCAGCGCCATGGGGTCCTTGTTGCCACCATAAAGAATGGCCGGAATCGCGTTGTCCAGACGACGCAGGCGGCGGCTCGCACCTTTCCCTGAGTCAGTCCTGACTGAGCAGTTGAGCTCGAATTGGTCTGCAGACATGATTAGTCTCCTACACAGTAAACTCCAGGCAGCTTGCGACCGGCTGCAAGGAGCGTTTCATAAAAAAGGATGCAGGCTTATGTCCGCACCCCGGTAAATTTACTCAGCTGATGTCACGTCTCACGTGTTATCAAACATCGCGCTGATGGATTCTTCGTTACTGACGCGCCTTATCGATTCTGCCAGCAGTTTTGCCATGGACAGCTGACGAATGCGGCCGCAATTCTTGGCAGCATCCGACAGTGGAATTGTGTCCGTAACCACGAGTGAATGCAGCGCCGAACTTTCGATATTCTCAATCGCCNGGCCGCTCAGAATGGGATGTGTCGCGTAGGCCATCACCCGGTGAGCGCCATGTTCCTTGAGCGCTTCCGCTGCCTTGCACAGGGTGCCCGCGGTGTCCACCATATCGTCNACAATCAGGCAACNCCGGCCTTCAACATCACCAATNATGTTCATGACNTGTGCATCATTGGCGGTNGGACGACGCTTGTCGATGATGGCCAGATCTACGTTAAGCTGTTTCGCCACTGCACGAGCTCTNACTACACCGCCCACATCAGGAGACACTACTGTCAGATTTTCGTAGCGTTGTCGCTCGATGTCCTCGGTCAATACCGGTGAACCATAAACATTGTCCACCGGAATACTGAAAAAGCCCTGAATCTGTTCGGCGTGTAAATCGACAGTCAGAACCCGGTTGACTCCTACCGCACTAATCATGTCTGCGACGACTTTGGCGCTGATTGCGACTCTGGCAGATCTGACCCGACGATCCTGTCTGGCGTAGCCGTAATATGGAACTACTGCAGTGATTCGGTTGGCCGAGGCCCGATGCAGGGAATCGGCCGTCAGCAGCAGTTCCATGATGCTGTCGTTGGTCGGCGCACAGGTCGGCTGAATAATAAAAACATCTTTGCCCCGCACGTTTTCGTTGAGCTCGACGGAAACTTCGCCATCACTGAATTTACTGATGCTGGCATGGCCCAGCGGCACTCCAATGTGTCTGGCAATGGCGNCTGCGAGTTCGGGATTCGCATTNCCGGTAAAAACCATCAAGTTGGTTGCCACAACATTGTCCNATCTATTGAGTGCTATTTTGCTTATTTCNGGCTAATCGATAAGGGGGNCAGGNTAATGTCTTTGCTGCAGCCGGAATTCCCCTTCGGCCCAGATAGCCAGCAACAAAAATTACCCTGACCCCCTCGGGTCGGCGATGTCATCATGACGCCGCTCAGTATTTGGCTGGGGTGGCTGGATTCGAACCAACGCATGCAAGGATCAAAACCTTGTGCCTTACCACTTGGCGACACCCCAAAAAAAAACNGTTTTACGCTTNGTCCTCTATTTTAGGTCGGATACTTGCCTGGTTCCAGCGAATTTAGGCCGCGGGCCACAAACCCCTGCCAGCGCGCCGGCAGTTGAGACAACGCGGCATTCGCTTTNGTCTCTGCTGTAAAATCTGCAAAGACGCTGGCTCCCGTTCCGGTCATTCGGGCCCGCCCGAATTGAGTTAGCCAAGTCAGTGCTTGCGCCACTTCCGGATAAAGCTCGCAGGTCACAGGCTCGCAGTCGTTCCGGGCGNCCCCCGCCAGAAAGTCGGCCATTTTGATGGCTGGCGAGTTCCGTGTCAAATTTTCGTGATTGAATATTTCAGCGGTGGACACCGCGCAATCTGGCGTTGCCACCAGAAACCATCTGGGTGGCAGAGATACCGCTTGTAGCTTTTCTCCGACACCCTCGCCCCATGCCGATCTGCCGTCAATAAAAAGCGGGACGTCAGCGCCTAGCTGCAGCCCGAGCGCCTTCAGTTCAGTCTGACTCAAGTTGAGCTGCCAGTATCTGTTCAGGGCAATCAGNGTGGTTGCCGCGTTGCTGCTGCCGCCGCCTAATCCGCCGCCCATGGGTATGCGCTTGTCGACAGAGANCCTGGCGCCCAGAGCAGGGGTGCCGGCGCGCGTGCGTAAGAGTCTTGCTGCTTGAAGAATCAGGTTGTTTTCCAGAGGCAGTCTCTGTCCGGTGGTGTTGCTGCGAACCTCAAGCTGGAGTTCGCCGCCGCCGAGGGATTCAAACCATAGCGTGTCGCCTTCGTCCAGGAGTTGAAACAGGGTCTGAAGCTGATGATAGCCATCGCTGCGTCGCCCGAGAATATGCAGAAAGAGATTGAGTTTCGCAGGNGCGAACCAGCGTTCTGATGAGTCATTCAANGGGCTGAACCCCGATTCTCAGGCAAGGTCCAGCGCAGCCCAACGAAGCGCAATNGCGCGTCGTTCTCACTGCGCATAATGTCTACCCTGCGTGGCAGTGCTAGANCTCCATAATCTCTNAGGTCAGACAGGGTCACNGTCCAGTCTGCCTGTTTGAATGCCNTCAGCTGATTCAGATCATTGAAGAAAAGCGCAGCTGGCCTGTCGGGAACCGGAAGACCTTTAATCCAGAATTCCAGATAAGAAATGGGCAGCTCATATCCCAGCTGTTGAAGGATCAGCTCCTCCGGCGAGCTAGCACTGAAATGTTCATCCCCCTGATCGAGGCTGACACGCCCGGGCTCGCCCCGAATCAGAGTGTTGCCGGCATTAAAAGTGCCCCATAAACGGATCTGGTATGCTCTGCTGCTGTGTTGCCACTGGATGCGAGGCGTCTGAGATTCATTGTTATAGCGCACATTCACCCGGCCACGGAGTTGCCAGTGCGTAAGTTTTTCAAGCTGCTGGCTCTGCAGAGCCCAGCTGCTGTTTTCGCTCGCCGGCGGCGCGATACTGCTGCAGGCGGAAAGGGCTGCCGTGAGCAGGCAAAAGCTCGCAAGGCGCAGGGCGGCTGTTCCGACCGGCGCGTAAGAGGGCGAAATAAAGCGGGAGATCAAGAACGCTATTCCCTGCCGCTCAGAGATCGGCTTGCAGTCGTTGGACCACTTCTTTGATCAGATCGCTGTCAGGTTGGTTTTCAAGTGCGCCGCGCCAAATTTCAATGGCCTCCTGTTCGCGTCCCATCATCCACAGGACTTCGCCGACGTGTGAAGCAACTTCTGCATCAGGAAAAACAGCGTAAGCGCGACGCAGATTAGTCAAAGCTTCTTCGTATCTGCCCAGTTTGAACTGCGCCCACCCGAGGCTGTCAATGATGGCAGGATCATCGGGTGAAATGGCGATGGCGCGTTCTATGAGTTCTAGGGCTTCCTGATAGCGCTCTGTCTGATCTGCCAGCATATAGCCGAGGTGGTTCAGTGCTCTGGAGTCCTCGGGTTTCATTCGAATGATCTGTTTCAGATCCTGCTCTGATCCCGCTTTGTCCCCCAGACTGTCGAATAACAGCACCCGGGCGAATAGTAAGTCCGTCTCATTGGGGTATTTGTTCAGCGCGCGATCTAGGAGATCCCGCGCCCTGTCCGGGTGCCCGGCCTGAATAAGCGCACCAGATTCAATTGTGTGAAATAATATCTCCAGACGCGGCTGGCCTCTCGAAAGCTGCCTTAGGTAGGCATGCGTTGAATCCAGTTCACCGAGTTGAATGGCAAGGCGCACAGCCTGCTGCTGGGCGGGCAGGAAGTTCTGCGTTCCGATTCTGACTTCGCGGTAAGCCGCTATGGCGAGCGGCAGATTATTGCGCTGTTCATTGACATAGCCGAGATAGTAGTTGGCCTCGTCTGCACGCTCATCGACCTTGGCCAGTTGCGTAAATTTCTCACTGGCCTGGTCGAATTGCTCCAGTTCAACGTCGAGAAGCGCCATGGAGAACAGGGTTTCCCAGTCCTGCGAATCCTGAGTCATCATGGCGGCGAATTGTGCCTGCGCCATTTCATAACGCTCATTTTGGATCAGCAGTCGCGCGTAGGTCAGGCGAAGATTTCTATTGTCGTCGAACTTGCGCACACCCTCTGCAAGCGTCTCAAGCGCGTCATCGGCTTCACCCGCACTCTGTAGGACCTGAGCCTGTAACAGCAACAGACGGGGGTTGAGGTCAATCAACTCGAGCAGTTGATCAAACTCTGTCAGGGATTCTAGGTAGTCACCATTTTGAGCCAATAATTGAACTAGGGTCAGCTGGATGGACTGCTGGTTTGAAAATTCTCGGGCTAGCTGTCGCAGGTTGGCTATCAGACGCGCGCGGGCAGGGGCGTCGAGTTGGCCGGTTCTCGCAGATAAGGCCGAAAAATCGATCTCACCTCCCAGTTCGATAACCCGCGCCATGTGGGAAAGCGCCTGCTCGTAGTTTCCGGTTTCCAGGAACTGAAAGCTCAACATCAGTTCCGGTTGTGGATCGCTTGGGTCAATTTCACTCCAGAGCAGGCCGAGCTGTAGTAGCGCATTGAGGTCATTATTCGCTGAAGCAAATTGCACGGCACGCCGGATAATGCCCAGATCCTTTGTTTCGAGCGCCAGATTAAAATAGCTGTCACNGGCGTCCTCCANNACACCGCGNTGGGCGCCTAGTTCGCTAATGATTGCCTGNTACAGCTGCGCTTTTGTAAAGCTGCCGTACTCTACTGCTGTTTCCGGCGCAGCGGCCGTCTGCGCTTGCTCGCTAAATTGGTCTCGGGTTGCCGCCGCCACAGAGGAAGGGTCAGACCGGGTTGAGGTGCTGCTGCACGCGCTCAACCAGACGGAAGCGNANAAGCAGAGAATAATTCGGNTTAACATAGTTAGCGNACTGTCGCCCGGGTTCAAGGTGGCAGCTTGGNCCTCTGGCCGGCCCGGTAATTGTGCTGCCNNCGTTNTNNCGACNTGATCATATACGCTCCGAGGCTNTGTTTGTATCACTTATTCTCGGCTACCTTTCTGATTTTGCTTTCTTTTCTCTTCANCTANCTGGATGAAATGAGCATGCTCGGGCGAATTTTAGTACCATAGGCGCCCTTTCGACGGCGTCACTGCGTGCCTGAATGACTACTGATGGTTTGAAAGATTTATGGCGCTCCTGTTAGNTGGGATTAACCACACTACCGCTTCGATTGATCTGCGTGAGAAGGTCGCCTTCCCGCCGGCTATTATCAGCGAGGCTTTAAGTGATCTGATGGCACTGCCGGCCGTCGCCGAGGCCGTGATTGTCTCAACGTGCAATCGGACTGAAATTTATGTCGATTTGACTGTTGATCACACGCCTAAGGACGAACTACAGTTTCGTCCAGTCATCGAATGGTTATCCCGGTACCACGANCTAAACTCGGATCACCTGGAGCAAAGTTGCTACTTCTATGATAGTACTGAGGTGGTTCGTCACCTGATGCGNGTGTCTTGTGGCCTTGATTCNATGATTCTCGGNGAGCCGCAAATTCTGGGTCAGATCAAGTCTGCCTTTGCATTCTCAAAAGATTACGACGCCGTTGGTGCAGCGCTCGGGCGGGCGTTTCAGGCCGCGTTTTCCATCGCTAAGGAGGTTCGTACTGAAACGGCAATTGGCGAAAGTCCAGTATCNGTTGCCTACGCCGCAGCGGTTCTGGCTGACCGCATTTTTAGCGATTTGCCAAGCCTGACTGTGTTGCTGATTGGCGCTGGCCGCACGATTGAACTGGTGGCGAGGCATCTGGTTGAAAGGGGCGTCGGGTCTCTGATCGTTGCCAATCGCACGTTGGACAATGCCCTGGAGATTGCGGGTCGCTTCGACGCCGTTGGGGCACTGTTGTCTGAGATCCCTGAGAGATTGATCGACGCCGACATTGTGGTGTCTTCGACCAACAGCCAGCTCCCTTTGCTGGGTAAAGGGGCGGTGGAGCGAGCGCTGAAGGCGCGCAGGCACAAACCAATGCTATTGATCGATCTGGCCGTGCCCCGGGATATCGAGCAGGAAGTGGGTCAGGTTGCGGATGCCTACCTATATAGTATTGATGATATAAGCGAAGTCATTGAGGACAGCCAGAAGAGCCGCGAGGAAGCGGCGCAGCAGGCGCACTCAATAATCGAGCGGGGAGTTGAGGCGTTTCAGAAGCAGTTNAGNTCCTTAAATGCGGTCACCACCCTCAAAGCCCTTCGGGACAAAGCCGANNGCATCAGAACGCTTGAGCTGGAAAAAGCACTTAAGGCGATTCAGAAAGGTGAAGAGACAGAAGCTGTTATAGAAAGTTTGGCGCGGAGTCTGACCAACAAGCTGATTCATTCTCCCAGTGTGCAGATGAAGCGTGCCAGTGCTGAAGGCAGAGAAGAAATACTCGAACTCGTCCGGGAATTGTTCGGTCTGGACGANGACGAGTAGTGCCTGAAAGGTCACTTCTAAANAGACACAAATTAGCCCATGAAAAATTCGATTCGACTCAAACTGGAAAACCTTAAAGACCGATTTGACGAGCTCGAGGCGCTTCTGAGTGATGCTGATGTTATTTCAGATCAGAATCAGTTCAGGGAGCTTTCCAAAGAATATGCGGAGCAGGAAGAAGTGGTAAAAAGCTTCAACCGCTTTCAGGAAATCAGCGCGAATCTGGAGCAGGCCCGGGAAATGGTCACCGACGACGATCCAGACATTCGCGCTATGGCAGAGGATGAAATCAAAGAGGCAAAGGAGGCGTTGGTGCAGCTGGACCTCGATCTGCAGAAGCTATTGTTGCCGAAGGATTCAAAGGATTCATGTAATGTNTTTCTTGAAATACGCGCTGGCACCGGTGGCGATGAGGCGGCAATTTTTTCGGGTGATTTGTTCAAGATGTACTCGCGNTTCGCTGAGTCACAGAAATGGAAGTCAGAGATAATCAACGAGCGCCCGGGGGAGCATGGCGGCTTCAAGGAAATTATTGCCCGTATTGAAGGCAAGGACGTTTATGAGAAGCTCAAATTCGAATCAGGTGCCCACCGGGTTCAACGNGTTCCGGAGACGGAAACACAGGGAAGGATTCATACGTCGGCCTGTACGGTAGCNATCATGCCTGAATTGGAAGAAGTTGATGAAGTGGATTTGAACAAGGTGGATTTGCGCATCGATACATTTCGGGCCAGCGGTGCAGGTGGACAGCACGTGAATAAAACCGATTCCGCGATCCGAATTACGCATCTTCCCACCGGTATCGTGGTCGAATGTCAGGATGAACGCTCTCAGCACAAGAACAAAGCCCGAGCCATGTCGCTGCTGCAGGCAAAGTTGCTTGATCAGGCTCAGAGAGAGCAACANCAGGAAGAATCCGATGCCCGTCGCAAGTTGGTGGGCAGTGGTGACCGGTCGGAAAAAATTCGCACCTATAACTACCCGCAGGGCCGGGTCACAGATCATCGGATCAAGCTCACTCTTTATAATTTGACGGAGATCATGGCGGGCGAACTGGGATCCGTTGTGCAACCGCTGATCAATGAATATCAGGCGGATTTGCTCGCTAGTCTGGCGGCAGAGGACTAAGCCGGCGTGACCGTCACGATTAAGCAGGCGCTTGACATCGCCGCGGGCGACCTTTCACACAGCGATTCACCGCGGCTCGATGCGGAACTCCTGCTTGCTCACATCCTTTCAGTTGAGCGCAGCCATTTATACGCTCATCCCGAACGAACCCTAAGTTGTGCCGTTTGTCAGCGGTTTGACGTACTAGTCAGTCGACGCGCTCAATCAGAACCCATTGCCTACTTACTGGGTGAGAAAAGTTTCTGGGATCTGACGCTCAAGGTCTCCTCTGCAGTTCTGATCCCCCGACCGGAGACGGAATTGCTGGTCGAAACTGCGCTCGACCTCGGCGCCTCTGCCAAGTCGCTAAGGGTCACGGATCTTGGTACCGGTAGCGGTGCCATTGCGCTGGCTGTTGGAAAATCAAGACCTCTTTGGCGCATCACAGGGANAGACATTAGCCCCNANGCCTTGGAGATCGCNCGANAAAACAGGGANACTCTGGGCTTGAGTAACGTCGACTTTCAGGAAGGTTCCTGGTGTGANCCGTTGCCAAGCGGGTCAATGGATATCATTATCGCGAATCCACCCTACATCGCTCCGGAAGATCCGTATCTGTCTCTGAGAGAGCTGCGCTATGAGCCCGTTATGGCGTTGCGCGCCGAATCAAATGGCTATCGGGATCTGCAGTCCATTGCGGCTCAGGCGANGGAAAAGTTGGTATCAGGAGGCTGGCTGCTGCTGGAGCATGGCTATGAGCAGCATGAAACATTACTGGCCTTACTNNGGGACTTTGGCTACAGCGGTGTTGAGGGTAAGANGGATCTTGCCGGTGTACCGCGAATGGTACAGGCCCGTTGGCCCGGTCTAGTNAGTGACTAGACCCNCCATAACTTGTCATAATTCGGATGCCAGACGAGATATGCGTCGTTTTAACTGAGAAGANTTCTGCAAATCATGAAAGACGCCTCTTTGCTCCGATATAGCCGCCAGATCATGCTGCCGGAGTTCGATATAGCTGGTCAGCAGCGTCTGGCCGGAGCAAGGGTGCTTGTCGTCGGTATGGGTGGCCTAGGGTGTCCCGCTGCTATGTATCTGACNGCAGCCGGCGTCGGCANTCTNGTTATTGTCGATGATGACGTTGTAGAGCTGACNAATCTGCAGCGGCAGATCGCTCACACTGAACGCGATCTNGGTCAATCCAAAGTTGAGTCAGCGAAAAATACTTTGGCGGTTCTGAACCCAGAGGTGAATGTGGTTGCGATTAATGAGCGTGTTGATGCTGACCGTCTCCGCGAGTTGGCTGAGCAGGTGGATGTGATTGTTGATGCCTGCGATAACTTCACTACGCGGTTCGCCGTCAATGCAGCTGCCATCCAGGCAGGTAAACCACTGGTATCCGGTGCGGCGATTCGGATGGAGGGGCAGGTGGCTNTTTTTGATTTAAGGAATCCTGCCAGCCCATGCTACCAGTGCCTTTACCGGCCGGGAGGGAGTGATGACAACTCTTGTTCGGCGAATGGTGTCATGGCGCCCGTTGTAGGCGTAATTGGTTCAGTGCAGGCACTAGAAACGATCAAGGTCCTTGCCAATTTTGGTGAACCGCTGGTCGGCAGGCTGCTCATTTTCGATGGTCTGGCAATGAGCTGGCGCGAGGTGAAGCTGCCGCGGGATGCAAACTGTGCGGCCTGCCGCCACCGACCGGCCTAACAGGTTTTCGCGGTCGCTCAGCCGATCTTCCAATTGCTTCTGTACAGTCATCTAGCTATCATGCCCGCGGCTGGCCCAGCGGCCTCAATTATCAGCAGTAATTAACCATGACAGATACATCCGGCGAGCAACAGCTGTCGTTCGANCACTTTGAGCTGCAAAAANCGCTCAGGGAGGCAATCGATAAGNTCGGTTTTGAGTTTTGTACCCCGATACAAGCTCAGAGCCTCGTTCACACATTGGCCGGACACGACGTAACGGGTAAAGCGCAAACAGGAACCGGCAAAACAGCGGCTTTTCTGATTACGATCATAAATGACCTGCTTAGCAATCCGATCGAAGAGAAACGGTATCTTGCCGAACCAAGAGCTCTTGTCGTGGCTCCGACCCGGGAGTTGGCGATACAGATTGCCAGTGATGCCGCCAAGCTAACTGCTTGTTGTGATTTGCATACGGTTACCCTGGTGGGCGGAGAAGACTATCAGAAACAAAATCGGGCGCTGGATGCCAAGCCGGTCGATATCGTGGTTGCGACTCCCGGGCGGCTGCTGGATTTCGTCTCCAATGACAATCTATACCTAGGCCTTATAGAGCTGCTGGTACTGGATGAAGCTGACCGCATGCTCGATATGGGATTTATTCCGCAGGTGCGTCAGATTGTGGCCAGAACGCCAAGAAAAGATTGTCGGCAAACCCTTCTGTTCAGCGCGACCTTTACTCCAGAAATTGCCGAGTTGACTACCCGCTGGGCGATGGACCCTATCATGGTTGAAGTCGAGCCGGAAAAGGTGGCTGCAGATGCAGTTGATCAGGTCGTTTACCTGGTGACAACTGCCGCCAAATATAATCTGCTGTATCAGCTTGTCACTCAATCAGAAGTTGAGAAAGTGATGGTTTTCAGCAATCGTCGCGATCAGGTGCGGCGCCTGGCTGATAATCTTTATCGCAACGGCATTGATTGCGGCCTGCTGTCCGGTGAGATTGCGCAGAACAAGCGAATCCGCACGCTGGAGGATTTCAAATCAGGCAAGCTCAGGGTTCTGGTCGCGACTGATGTGGCGGGCAGGGGCTTGCATATCGACGCTGTCACACATGTGATTAACTACACCTTACCGGAAGAGCCAGAGGACTATGTCCATCGCATCGGGCGCACCGGTCGGGCCGGTGCGGTGGGCACTTCAATCAGCTTTGCCTGTGAGGAAGACTCATTTCTGCTTCCGGATATTGAAGAAAAACTAGGTCAAAAACTGGTGTGCACCCACCCGGAAGAAGGTTTGTTGGAGACGCCGCCCGCCTTTTCAAGGCCCTCACGTTTCAAGGAAAAGAGTGCCCGACCCAGCCGTGGCGGTGGCGCTCGCCGGCGCTGAACCGCTCTTTACTGCATCTTCTCTCGTAGCAATTGGTTGACCTGGCCAGGATTGGCTTTTCCTTGGGAAAGCTTCATGGCCTGACCCACCAGAAAGCCCAGCACTGCTTCCTTGCCATCTCTAAATTGCTGCACCTGTTCAGGGTTACTGGTGATGACCTTGTCTACCAGCGACTCGATTGCGCCAATGTCGGTAACCTGTTTCAGTCCTCGTGATTCAATGATCTGATCGACTTCGGATTCGTCCTCCAGCATGGCTTCAAATACGGTTTTGCCGATCTTGCCAGAAATGGTGCTGTCTTTGATTCTCTTGATCAACATCGCCAGACGCTCAGCCTGTATAGACGACTCGGCAAGGTCCCAGTTGTTCTTGTTCAGTATAGCCTGCAGATCTCCGGTTACCCAGTTCGCTGCCATCTTCGCGTCGCCACTGCTAAGCGCCACAGTCTCGAAGTATTCTGCCATTTCACGGGTCGCCGTCAGGACTCCAGCATCATAGTCGCTGAGGCCGTATTCGCTGACGAATCGAGCTCTTTTGGCATCGGGCAATTCCGGCAGGGTGGCCCGTATCGCTTCGATATAGGTGTCGTCGATTTCTACTGGCAGCAGGTCAGGCTCAGGAAAGTAACGGTAGTCGTTGGCGAATTCTTTGCTGCGCATGGGCGAGCTGGTATCGCGCTCGGCATCATAGCGCCTGGTCTCCTGGATCACGGAACCGCCGTCTTCCAGCAAATCCTGCTGACGCTGAATTTCTGAGTTAATGGCTTTTTCGACAAAGCGAAACGAGTTGATGTTTTTCAGCTCGGTGCGCGTTCCGAGTTCAGTGCCGCCTTTCGGTCTGATCGATACATTCACATCGCAACGCATGGAGCCCTGAGCCATGATTGCATCGGAAATATCCAGATAGCGAACGATGGCATGCAGTTTCTTGAGGTAGGCTACAGCCTCTTTGGCATTTCTGATTTCTGGCTCCGACACAATCTCCAGCAGAGGTTCACCCGAGCGATTGAGATCAATGCCTGACATGCCGTGGAAATCTTCATGCAGGGACTTACCGGCGTTCTCTTCGATGTGCGCGCGCGTGACGCCTATCAGCCTTTCGCTGCCGTCTTCTAGTGTGATNGTCAGCGAGCCTTTGCCCACTGTCGGGAATTCAAGCTGGGTGACCTGATAGCCTTTGGGCAAATCCGGATAGAAATAGTTTTTCCGGTCAAATACTGACCGCTTTCCGATCTCCGCATCAATTGCCAGGCCGAATTTGACGGCCATCCGCAGTGCCTCTTTATTGAGTACAGGCAGAGTGCCCGGCATAGCCAAATCGAAAATATTGGCTTCGGTGTTCGGTTCAGCGCCGAAGATGGACGCAGTTCCTGAGAACAGCTTGGTGTTGGTAGACAGAGATACGTGCACCTCAAGTCCGATAACAGCTTCCCATTCCATGTCAGCGGCCCTCCGTAAAGGCGGTTGCCCGCAGACGGTGCCAATCCGTATTCAGCTGGAACTGATGTGCGACATTGAGCAGGCGTGATTCGCCGAAATCGCTGGCGACCAGGTGCATACCAATGGGCAATCCGTTCGCCAGACCGACCGGTACGGACATGCCGGGCAATCCTGCCAGATTCACTGCGATCGTATAGATATCCTCAAGATACATAGCTACTGGGTCTGTCTTAGCTCCCAGGTTGAACGCCGTATGCGGTGAGGTCGGACCGATAATGATGTCAACCTGCTGGAAAGCGGCATTGAAATCTTGTTTGATTAGACGTCGAATTTTTTGTGCTTTCCGGTAGTAAGCATCGTAAAAGCCCGCTGACAGTGCGTAAGTCCCGATCATGATCCGGCGTTTGACCTCATCTCCAAACCCTTCGCTGCGTGATCGTTTGTACATGTCCACAAGATCGATCGGGTTGTCACAGCGGTAGCCATATCTCACGCCATCAAACCTCGACAGGTTTGCAGAAGCCTCGGCTGGCGCGACCACATAGTACGCGCTCACGGAGAGATGACTGTTCGGCAGATCAATGTCGATCAGCTGAGCGCCAAGCTTTTCATAGGCGCCAAGCGCCTCTCGCACTGCCTGTTCAACTTCAGGGGACAGACCTTCGGCGAAGTGTTGCCGGGGAATCCCGATGCGCAGCCCTTGCAGAGAGTTGTTCAAGTCGGCCGTATAATCTTCCACCGACACATCGGCACAAGTGCTGTCCTTGGTGTCAAGCCCAGCCATGGCGTTGAGCATCAGAGCCGCGTCTTCGGCGCTCTTGCAGATAGGGCCGGCCTGGTCGAGGCTGGAGGCGAACGCAATCATGCCCCAACGAGAAATCCGCCCGTAACTGGGTTTTAACCCGGTGATCCCGCAAAACGCTGCGGGTTGCCGAATGGAGCCACCGGTGTCGGTGCCGGTCGCCATGGCACACAGGTCAGCTGCGATCGCTGCGGCAGACCCGCCGGAGGAGCCGCCGGGCACCCGGTCTGTGTTCCAGGGATTTTTGACAGGCCCGAAATAACTGGTTTCATTGGACGATCCCATGGCGAATTCATCCATGTTGGTTTTACCCAGCATTACTGCGCCCGCTTCGCTGAGCCGACTCACGACGGTCGCGTCATAGGGGGCGGTAAAATTATGCAGCATCTTTGAGCCACAGCTTGTCTTGATGCCTGAGGTGCAGAAGATGTCCTTGTGGGCGAGGGGGATACCCAGCAAGGGGGAAGTCTGTCCGTTAGCCCTCGCTGCATCCGCCTGTGCTGCCTGCGTGAGCGCCGATTCTTCGCAAACCGTAACAAAGGCATTCAGAGTGCTGTTGTACCGGTTGATCCGGTCGAGGTATGCCTGCGTCAGTTCGACGCTAGAGATGTCACCACGACTAAGCGAACTGGAAAGTTCTGCGACTGTTTTTTCTATCATGAGTTAACTGGGCCTGAATTTAACGGATTTCAGTAGGCAAATCTTGCGCTGCAGGTATTATTCAATGACTTTGGGGACCAGATAGAGGCCTTCCTCAACCTCCGGCGCAAGTAGCTGAAGTTCGTCGCGGCGATTGGATTCGGTCACATCGTCCTCGCGCAGTCGTTGGGTCAANTCCAGCGGATGGGCGAGCGGTACTACAGCATCTGTATCTACCGACTGCATTTGATCGATCAGGGCAAGAATATCCGTNATTCGTCCGGTCACTTCGTCTATTTCTGAGTCGCTTATGTGAAGACGCGCNAGCTGCGCGACTTTTTCNACTTCTNTTTTGTCGAATGCCATGATTGGTGCTCCGGCTTGCGCCAAGATTTGCCTGTGCCGNGGGGAGCAAGATATTTCGAGGCTGCCACTTGCTCTCGCCACCCGCGGTTGCTAGAGTTCAAGCTAATTTGCGTGGAAGCAAGATTGTACCGGAAATTCTGCAACTTAGGTGAATTTAGGTAGATTTTGCCGATGGCGGGCTTCGGGAGATTCCAGCAGCCAAACCTATCCTCTTCAGCGTTTAATATAATTGACGCGCACACTCAATCATTTGGCTCATTTGCCGTCTAATTATGGAATAACGGACGCAGCCGGGATTGGAATCATCTTTTAAGGAAGACAGTAATTCATGTTCAAAAAAATTCGGGGAATGTTCTCAAACGATCTCTCGATCGATCTGGGGACAGCAAACACGCTAATCTACGTTCGGGATGAAGGTATCATTCTGAATGAGCCCTCTGTGGTGGCGATCAGAATTCAAAACGGACAGAAAACTGTGACGGCCGTCGGCTCCGATGCCAAGCGGATGCTGGGCCGGACTCCCGGCAACATGACGGCAATCCGGCCNCTTAAAGACGGGGTGATTGCCGACTTTCAAGTGACGGAAAAAATGCTTCAGCACTTCATCAACAAAGTGCACGAAAACAGTTTTTTNCCGCCTAGTCCAAGGGTGCTNGTCTGCGTGCCATGCAAATCAACTCAGGTGGAGCGACGGGCGATACGGGAATCAGTTGCCAGCGCCGGCGCCAGGGATGTNCGCTTGATAGAGGAGCCGATGGCGGCCGCCATCGGGGCTGGCCTGCCGGTTGAGCAGGCCAGCGGATCCATGGTGGTCGATATCGGCGGAGGTACGACCGAAATTGCCATCATTTCGCTTAACGGTGTTGTCTACTCAGAATCTGTCAGAGTGGGCGGCGACCGTTTTGATGAATCGATCACTACGCATGTCAGGCGCAACTATGGCAGCCTNATCGGCGATGCGACTGCCGAGCGGATCAAGAAAGAAATCGGCTGTGCCTGTGTCGGTAATTCAGGTGAAGTCCGGGAAATCGATGTCCGTGGACGAAACCTGGCAGAAGGTGTACCGCGCAGTTTTACATTGTCCAGCGATGAAATTCTGGAAGCGCTCCAGGAACCGCTTACCGCGATCGTGCAGGCTGTTAAAAGCGCTCTTGAACAGTCTCCGCCTGAATTAGCATCAGATATCGCTGAGAGCGGTCTCGTCCTGACGGGGGGTGGCGCGCTACTGAAAGATCTCGATAAGCTTCTGACGGAGGAAACGGGTCTGCCAGTTATCGTGGCCGAGGATCCGCTTTCCTGCGTTGCCCGGGGCGGTGGCAAAGCGATCGAGTTGATGGACGCGCATGATATGGATCTGTTGACTCAGGATTAAAAGCGTATCGTCAGGGCGTTAGCTCCGTACGCCGCGATGGCGGCAGTGATTCAGGAAATTGTAAGGATAAGCTCATCGACAAAACGCTTTTCATCAAAGGTGTGGCGCGCGAATACCGGGCTCTGTCTTTCCTTTTGCTCTCGATCTGTCTCCTGGTGGCGGACAGCCGGTTTTCGTATCTGGAAAAGCTGCGGTTTGGCCTAGGCTATGCGGCTACGCCCGTTTACTGGTTTGCCGACATTCCTACCCGGGTTTCGTTCTGGATCGATGATGTGTTCGTTTCCCGGACAGACCTGCTTGAAGAAAACGAGCGATTGAGGGGAGACTTGCTGATCGCGCAGCGGGAACTGCAGCTTCTCGAATCCCTGGCAAGCGAAAACTCGCGTTTGCGCGATCTCCGTGAGGCGACTCAGGTGATCACCGATGAGGTGCTTCCGGCTGAGATCATTAATGTGTCACCTGACTCTAATTCTAAAAGGGTCCTGGTCAATAAAGGCTCCGCTGACGGTGTGTTCGTTGGCCAGGCCTTGCTCGATTCTCGCGGACTGATGGGGCAGGTTGATGAAGTTCTGCCCTTCACCGCTTGGGCCCTGCTGATCACTGACTCCCAGCATGTCACACCAGTCGAAGTAAATCGCAACGGTGAGCGGGCTCTAGCTCGCGGCAGCCGCACGACGTCAACCGCGCTTGAGCTTGAATTCGTTACCCAGACTCAGGATATGCAGGCGGGTGATATGCTGGTCAGTTCGGGGATGGGACAGGTTTACCCAAAAAACTATCCGGTTGCCAGAATCACAAGTATCACTAAAGACCCCGGGCAAAATTTTGCGCGGGTCTTGGCACAGCCTCTCGCTCAGCTGGCCAGCACCCGACATGTCATGCTGGTCTTCACGAACGATGCGACCGTCACGCCTGAATTTGGATTCGAGCAGATTCCGAAGGAAGGTCAAGGCGAGGCGGAAGCCGGCTCTGCTGAGAATCGGGTGTCAGAGCTTAGCGCGAGCCCTACCAGCCATTAGCCCTGTTATGCAAAAAAAAGCACACGCAGTTTGGATTATTTTTCTGACGTTTTTTCTCGCGTATCTGCTGGCGATTGTCCCATTGCCTGAGTGGGCAATGGACTACCGACCCGAGTGGGTGCCGATGGTGCTCATGTACTGGGTTATGGCGCTGCCTTACCGGGTTGGCATTGGCTCCGCCTGGATGGCAGGGATCGCACTGGATGTGCTCGAAGGGTCAGTGCTCGGTTTGAATGCATTTGGCCTGGTTGTCATTGCTTACATCACTCTGATTTTGCATCAGCGCCTGCGCATGTTTTCCTCTCTGCAGCAAGCAGGCCTGGTTTTCGCGATGGTCGGTATCAGTCTGATGCTGAATCACTGGCTGTTAATATTAACCGGGCAGAAGGTCGCTTCGGGCCTGTTGTTCTTGATGGCTGCACTTACCAGCGCGATTATCTGGCCTTCCGTCTTTCGGCTGCTGCGGCAGATTCGGCGGAGTTTCGACGTTCACTGAGCGACACTGACGTTTGCACCTGGAATTTAGCATGACACACAGAGTAATTCTGGCATCAGCGTCTACACGCCGCGCGGAGCTATTGGGACAGCTTGGCGTCTGCTTCGACGTGCTTCCTCAGGCTATTGATGAGACGCCTCAGAGTGGAGAAAGGGCAACAGAGCTTTCGCTGCGTCTAGCGTGTGCAAAAGCCCAGTCTGCGCTCAAAAGTGCAGGCGATGCCGGGGTGCTAGTCCTTGGTTCAGACACCGTGGTGAGTGTCGATGACACGTTGTTGGGAAAGCCGGTCAGCGTTGAAGATGCGGTAAGGATGCTCGTTCAGCTTTCCGGCCGAATTCACCGGGTCTGCACTGCTGTCAGCTTGGCCTCAAGGGATTCCGTAGCTTCTCTTGTCTGCGAAACCAAAGTGCAGTTCCGGCAAATTACTGAATCNGAAGCGCGTGCCTATTGGAANACCGGAGAACCTGAGGGCAAGGCCGGTGGCTATGCCATACAGGGATTTGGTGCCGTGTTTGTTGANTCCATCAGCGGCAGCTACAGCGGAGTCATGGGTCTGCCTTTGTTTGAAACCGCTGCNNTATTGGTAGAGTTTGGTGTGCCGCTGTGGCAATTACCTGCTGCCATNTGCNAAAAGGGTNANGTGAAGCCATGAGTGAAGAGATTCTCATCAATGTCACGCTGATGGAGACTCGGGTTGCGCTGCTNGAGAACGGACTCCTNCAGGAAATCTTTATCGAGCGACACAACAGACGCGGATACGTAGGCGATATCTTTCGTGGCAGAGTCGTGCGGGTGATGCCGGGCATGGAGGCAGCCTTCGTGGATATTGGTTTGGACCGAGCCGCATTCATCCACAACTCGGACATCGCTTTGCTTGATGTAGATGGGTGCGAACAGCGGGATGAGATTTCTCTACCTATTCAGGAGAGTCTTAGAGACGGGCAGGATATTATCGTTCAGGTTGCGAAGGA
>NZJB01000067.1:25519-27131 GCA_002691885.1 Gammaproteobacteria bacterium | reverse complement strand
CGCCTTGTTCTCTTTGCCATAGATACTGAGATTTGACTCTCGTGCTTCTCGCTTCTTGATATTCATCGAGCAGGGCGCGAGCCTCGTCAAATTGCTGTTCGTTAACCAGCCAGAGACCGGGCATAGAAATTCCCCAATTTCCCGCAAAGGTCTCGAAGAACGGTATTTCGTTCTGCGTTAGAAGTTCGCGAACCTCTTCAGCTTCGTCATCAGGCACGTCGCGCATTCGGAACAGAAGTTTTGCCATACTGTGACCGCTTAAAGAGAGTCTGCATGGGGAACTGTCATGCAGTTATCGAGCATGCTACCTTTAAGCCCAAAGCCTGTAAATTTGCTGAGATCTGTCAATGAGTCGCGCGGTTAAACCCTCAAATCCTTTCGCTTTGATGCTCACCATCGCGCTGCTTCAAATCGCCCCCGGAGTCTCTGCGGGCGCCCCGGTGTGGCGGGCCACAGACGGTGAAAACACAGTTTATCTCGGCGGGACAGTCCACCTGTTGCGCCCAGAGGACTACCCTTTGCCCGAAGAGTTTGACCAAGCTTACGAGGGTTCATCAGAACTGATTTTTGAGACCGATATTTCGTCTATGAATGATCTCAGCTTGCAGGCGCATATGTTGCAACAGCTCACCTACAGTGACGGTCGAACACTCAAGGATGTGCTGGACACGGAAGCCTATGCCGCTCTGGAAACCTATACGGCCGGAGTGGGCATGCCACTGATGATGCTCGAGCAGTTTAAACCAGGCATGATTGTTTCAACTTTGCAGGTTCTGGAATTCCAGCGTATGGGTTTTACTCCCCAAGGTGTTGATGCCTTCTTCAACACTCAGGCTCTGACCGACGGTAAGTCGGTAGGTGCCTTGGAGACACTGGATGAACAGATTAGCTTTCTGGCCGCAATGGGTGAAGGCAATGAAAGCGAGTTCATCATGATGTCTCTCGAAGACCTCGACAGTACGGCCAACCTGATGGGTGAGATGATCGGCGCCTGGCGGGCTGGTGATTCAGAAGCTTTGCGCACCCTGTTTGTTGATGACATGCTGCAGAGGGCGCCAGTTGTCTATGATTCCTTGCTGCGGCAGCGCAATCTTGACTGGATCCCGCAAATTGAAGCGATGTTCGATGATCCGGAAATTGAATTTGTACTGGTAGGCGCAGCTCACCTGGTCGGTGCTGATGGCATTGTCGAATTGCTTCGTGCTAGAGGCTATGCCGTNTCCAAGCTGTNACTGGTTTNCATTGNTTAATGCGATCTAACAAAAAGGCAGAGCGCTTCGTGCGCCCNGCCTTNTGAGAACAGGCCCACCGGATGCGTGGGCGATCAAGAATTGGTTTTGTGACTCAGAACGATTTGCCTAGGGCCACTGGTAGAGGTTTGCCCGCTTACCCCTGAAGGAATCTGTTGGACCTGTCCACCCGCTTTGAGGAAAGCAGCAATATGCTTTTCTAGATCATCACGTGTGTTTACGACGGTCTCTTTCTTTGATTTNTTGCTCATAACTGCTCAAGCTCCCTTGATNGANCNGAAATTATANACAAAATCAGTGNGCTGAGCTATTGGNACTGTCGAAGTTGCAGCGAAGGATTGCCGTCNTGGGTATAATGGTAT
>NZJB01000067.1:0-25514 GCA_002691885.1 Gammaproteobacteria bacterium | reverse complement strand
ANCAGGATNGAGCCNAATTGCGCTCATTTGNACGGAGGCTGACTCGACTGCAGCCAACAAGCGTGACCGGGCCGGCGAGTCGCCNTGAGNGNGCAAGCGCTATAAAGCAACAAATCCTTNCGGCCAGTGTATGGTGGNTTTCGGAGTGAGCGTCTAACAAAAATCAGCCAGCGTCTANTAACCGCGACTGATACCGACGCCATGACAGGCAATAATCCGACAGAAACATTTNATAATTAAGTATGAAGAGTGGTACCTNAAATGAGCCCAGAAGATAAAACCCGAAGAAATGTTCTTAAAGGCAGCATGCTTGCTGCCGGTGTGGCNGCCGCGCCATCGTTCGTCCTTCCAGCACTTGCTCAAGGGGAACGGCTTGTNTCNTTCACGGATGTGCCCGATTCTTTTCAGGTAAACCCAGTCCAGCCAGATACAACGCACTGGCAGGACACTAGGGAAATCGCCGAGTTTGTCACGAACAACGATGATTTTTATCTCGTGCAACATTATGGGCAACCAGAAGTTGATAAAGATACTTGGCGCCTTCGTATTACTGGAATGGTTGAAAATGAGTTGGAATTCAGTCTGAGTGAATTGATGANCNGGGAGACCACCGAAAGGCAGATTGGTTTTGAATGCGGCGGCAANAGCCAGCGTCTTNTTCACGGTCTNATAGGTAACGCAGATTGGCGCGGTGTCTCCTTGCGAGACATTTTGCAGCAGGCCGGCATTCAAGAAGGTGCTAAAGAGATCGTTTTCTTCGGGGCAGACCTGGCCAAGGAAGAAATTAGGGGGAGAGAGGTAGAAAAAGCATTCGCACGCTCACTTTCGGTACAGGACGCGATGCGCGAAGAGAATATGCTGGCTTTCGAGATGAACGGTAAGCCACTGCCCCACTACCATGGCAAGCCAGTGCGATTGCTGGTGCCCGGCTGGTACGGGGTCGCTAACGTCAAGTGGTTGGCTCAGATTCACGTGCAGAGTACGCGCTACATGGGTCGATTCATGGGTCGTGATTACGTGACACTCAAAAAAGAAAACGTGGGTGGAGTCGACCGATGGGTGGAAAACTCAGTAACAACTATGAACCTGAAGTCCTCGATCATAAGAGTCACTGAATTGGGGGGGCGTTACAGTATTCAGGGGTTTGTCCTTAACGACGGGACGCCACTTCGTAGCGTGGAAGTTAAAATTGACGATGGGCCCTGGCTCACCGCTAAAATGAACCCAAATAACACGCAGTACTCTTGGAAACTCTTTTCTCTAGACTGGCCAAATCCCGCAGTGGGAGAGCACACTCTGGTTTCCCGAGTGACCGATATCAATGGTAACGTGCAGGCAACTCAGGAGGAACTTCCGGAAAAAGTGAGCTACTGGGAGGACTTTGGACAGTTTACCAGGACCATTACGATCTAGTCTGAATTGAACGTTTAGGCGCGAAGGCTGGGGCTAGTGATCCGCACCGATAATAAATCTGTTATTGCCGAGGGCATGCTTCTGAATTGGCAATGTCAGGAGTTACCATCTGGCATTCGGCTGATTTTCTGGTTTGCTCTGAACGCTATGTTGGATCTTGCTGCATCTCTTGTAATTGTATGAACACGTGCCTTGTACTCACTGTTATCGCTGACGACAAGCCGGGATTGGTGGAAACCCTGGCGGAAGTTATCGCCGATCATAAAGGCAGCTGGCTTGAAAGTAGTATGTCCCAGCTGGCAGGCAAGTTTGCTGGCATCTTGCGTGTAAGCGTGGCAACTAATCGTGCGCAAAACCTCATTGACGCACTCAGCAGTCTTCCTGCCGATTTAAAATTGCTAGTTGAACAAGCGGAAGCAGAGGAGTTGCCAGATAAGCCAACGACAGTTGACTTGCTTCTGATGGGTAATGAACGGCCCGGAATCATAAGGGAAATCTCCCACGCTCTTGCGATGCTTTCGGTAAACGTGGAGCAGCTTTCCACTCATTGCGACCCTGCACCCATGTCCGGCGATGTCCTGTTTCGCGCTCGGGCGGTGTTGCAGGTTCCCACAGGGATGCTGGTGGAAGATTTGCAGGAGGTGCTGGAGCGACTGGCTGATGATTTGATCGTCGAGCTCAAGGACTCAAGTCCGGAAACTAGCCGGGCTCAGCCGTGAGGTCGCGAATTCGCTCCAGATACTCGATCATATTCTGCACCAGATTAATACACTCAACCACAGCAAACTCGTTGTCAGTTATCTGGCTGCTGTCATTCTTGCTGTAGAGCCTGTCAAGACAGGCTTTGCTGGCGTCTAAATTTCGCAAGAAATATTCAGCATAGTCATCAGACAAAGTGCCCAGGATTTCGTCCAGTGTGCGGCCTGTTGCGTTGCCCTCAGTCAACAGTTGCTCCATACCGAAGAGCTGAGCGCCTACGACATCCTGTGACGCATGACTGAATACTGCGTGNAGGCCTTCGTTATAGTCACCATTCAGCATGGGATATAAGCTNGGGAGCAGAATTTCATCATCAAGCGTCGAGATAAACGCGCCAGCTAATCTGTANATTATAGTGCGCGAGTCAAGTTGCTCNAGGGCAGNCAGAATCGATGTCCGTTCACTGTTCCAGGTCTTGAATAGAGAATCTGTTTCAGTGCTCAGCTCTTCCACGCCAACCGCTAAAAATTGACGTCGCCGACTTCTCGGGAGTTGCTCAGCGGGAACCCCCTCAANGGCNGTGGGCGAGGNAACGTCAGTGACTTTAATGAAATCATCGTAAGGCCTGGTGTCAACGCCATTGACGTTTTCACCCCANAGCTGAAANTCCANCGCATGGAAGCCAAGAGTGGCCTCATGGATGTCNAGCAGGCCATGTTGCGCCCTGACAGATTCTGGTGTAAGCGAAACCGTCATGTCGTTTACCAAGCCACTGCCCGGATAATTGTCTAGATAATCGATGTAACCCGCATAAATTGGCCAGTGATCAATAAAGTACTGATGTTCGGTAAGCTGCAATACCGCGGGCTCNTCGGCAAACAATTCAAACAGTTTTCGGTAGAGCGTTGTTTGCTCATAGGCATTGTGGGCACTAAGCCATGCTGCCCTGACAGCTGCCAGTGTCTCGGCGCCAGTATTCTCCAGNAAATTGTTGGTAGAAATTTGCAGCGTTTCTAATTTTTCAACTGCATCTCTCAGCCCCGCATCCAGATATTCTGGAAACTGCAGCATGATGGCACGCAGCGCGCTTTCTGCTTCGGGTTGTAAGAGTGGCGTTGTAGTACGCAGCGCACTCCCAGCTTCAGGTACTAAGAGTGGCAATTCGTTTGAGCTTTCAGTGGTATCGGGCAATATGGATTGATTGTCCAACAGGTTGTCGCGGTCGCTGCAGCTTTGCAGAGCGCAGAAAAACGAAGCCGCAGCGATGATTACGAAGGCAGGGCTTTTGTTTAACGTAAACTGATGACCTTCCATTGTCTGGCCTGCGCTTCTCGCCTCAGCGAATCATCGGGGTCAACGGCAACCGGCTCAGAGACTTGTTTCAGAAGCGGTAAATCGTTGATTGAATCAGTATAGAAGACGGCAGAAGACAGGTCAAAATGGTGGCCGCGGGAGGCTTCCCGCTGCATCCAGACCACCAGTTTTTTTACTTTGCCTTCGTGATAGCACGGCTCACCCTGTATCTTGCCAGTCAATTTTCCCTCGATGGTTTCAAGTTGTGTGGCGACCAGAATATCCACTCCGAGTTCTTTGGCGATGGGTGCAGTGATGAAATCATTTGTCGCGGTAATGATGATGCAGGTGTCCCCGCGTACCTGACGGGACTCAATCAGTGCCCTCGATTTAGGAAGGATCATGGGCCTGATCGTTTTTTGCATAAAGGTATCATGCAGGTGATTGCGCTCCTCCTCCGTGTAGCTCATCACAGGGGAGACGGTGAAGTTTACATAATCATGAATGTCGAGGTTGCCGGCCAGATAGTTCTGATAATAGGCATCATTGGCGGCACGATGGCTGTCTGCGTCTACCAGACCGCNCTCGATCAGAAACTCTCCCCATGCATGATCGCTATCACCTGCAAGAAGGGTATTGTCCAGATCGAATAAAGCAAGGCGGCCTTTCATATCGATGGAAATCCAAGGCGAATGACAGGGACGAATGGCACCAGTATACCGTTTCTCTCTCCTGCGGTTAGCTAGAGCGGGCAAAAGTCTCGCCCTCGTGCCTCATTNATAACGCTAACCCACTGATTATANTGCAGTTACCCCTTTTTNTCGNGAATCTCCTNATTGATCCAATTTGATCTACTATGAAACAATAGAAANAGTTGCCTGTCTAAAGAGAAAATAATGATCGATTCAGAGGGCTATCGTCCTAACGTNGGAATAGTCATTTGCAACCGCAGAGGCCAGTTGCTGTGGGCGAAGCGGATTGGCCAGAGCGCGTGGCAGTTTCCGCAGGGCGGCATTGATGAAGACGAGACGATTGAGCAAGCGCTTTTTCGCGAGCTTGAAGAGGAAGTTGGATTGCGCGGGAACGATGTCAGTGTCCTGCATCGGACTACCGAATGGNTCCGNTATGATCTACCGAAGAATTATATTCGCTACNANAANAANCCTCTTTGCATTGGCCAAAAACAGAAATGGTTTTTGTTGGGACTCGAAGCGGATGATAGTCAAGTNGAACTGGATAAATTCGGAGAGCCTGAATTCGACGACTGGCGNTGGGTAAGCTACTGGTATCCGGTCANTCAGGTCATNGAATTTAAACGCGATGTCTACCGGCGTGCGCTGCGCGANTTATTGGGCCCGCTTGAGCGCTATATCAAGTAGCGGNTTCGGAANTTCGGAAATCCTATGCGTGACGCAACCAGTGGGCGGGGGTACCTGCAATGTCATGGAGACGCTACTTGAGGCTGGAACTGACAATTTATGCTCGAGCAATTACGGGAAATAGTTCAGCAGGTTAATTCTGCAAAAGACCTGCAGTCAGCGCTGGACATCATCGTGGTCTGCGTCCGCGAAGTGATGGCTGCTCAGGTTTGCTCCGTTTATCTGTTCGATAAGGACATGAACGCCCATGTGTTGATGGCATCCAGAGGCCTGAAAAAAGAGGCTGTCGGCCATGTGAGCCTGGAAATTGGCGAGGGGCTCGTGGGTCTTGTGGCCAAACACGCGGAACCAATCAATCTTGAGGATGCCTCTAAGCATCCCAGCTTCCACTATATTCAGGAAACCGGGGAAGAAAGCTTTCGCTCCTTTCTGGGCGTGCCAATTATTCACCACCGAAATGTTTTGGGGGTAGTGGTTGTTCAGCATGAGCAGCAGAGGGGATTTGATGAGGGTGAAGAAGCCTTTCTGATCACCTTGTCAGCACAGCTCGCAGGGGTTATTGCCTCAGCTGAAGCAACTGGCGCAATTGCTGGCATAAGCCCTTCCGGACAAAGAATTTCAGACACCGTTTTCGCCGGCGTACCAGGAGCTTCCGGCGTAGCGATTGGTGAAATGATTGTTATTTTCCCCAAGGCTAATCTGTACCAGGTGCCGATCAGACAGGCGCGTGATCTCAACAAGGAAATCGAAGTCTTTAACGATGCGCTCAACAAAGTGCGTCAGGACATGCGAGACATCCATGAACGGCTGGCAGGGAAAGTTGCAGAGGAAGAGCGGCAACTTTTTGATGTCTATCTTCACATGCTCGATGACGGTGCTCTTGGCAAGGAGGTACTGGAACGAATTCAGGACGGACACTGGGCGCAGGGTGCACTCGCTGAAGTGGCTCTGGAGCATATTCGTAGTTTTGAAATGATGCCTGATGATTATCTGCGTGAGCGAGCGGTCGATATTAAAGACCTGTGCAGCCGAGTCCTGTCTTATCTGCAGCAAGGAGAGCAGGTACACACGGAGTATTCAGAAAACACCATATTGGTCGGCGAGGAAGTGACGCCGGCAATGCTGGCTGATGTGCCGGAAAACAAACTTAAAGGCATTGTTTCATTAAAGGGGTCTGGTAATTCCCATGTGGCCATTTTGGCCCGAACGATGGGGATTCCCACGGTCATGGGGGTAGTAGATCTGCCAATCAATCGGCTGGATGGCAGAGAAGTGATTCTGGATGGTTACAAAGGAGAGCTAATAGGGAATCCATCTGAGACTGTTCGGCAGCGCTATGAGAATACGATCAAAGAGCAGGCAGAGCTGATCGCAGGTCTGGAAGAGCTGAAAGATCTTCCCTGCATCACCGCAGATGAGCATCGGGTCCATTTGTGGGTAAATACGGGCCTGATCTCTGACGTTGTCCGTTCTCTTGATCAGGGCGCTGAAGGGGTGGGCCTTTATAGAACAGAAGTTCCATTTCTGCTCAGTGAACGGTTTCCCAGTGAGCATGAGCAGGCAGAAATCTACCGAGAGCAGCTTGAAGCGTTTTCTCCTATGCCGGTTACAATGAGAACTCTAGACATTGGGGGGGACAAGGCCTTATCGTATTTTCCTATTGAAGAAGAGAACCCATTCCTCGGATGGCGCGGAATCAGAGTGACTCTGGATCATCCTGAGATCTTTACCGCCCAGATCAGAGCGATGATGAGGGCGAGCGCGGGATTGGAAAATCTCCAGATTATGTTGCCGATGATTAGCAACGTAAATGAAGTGAATTCGGCCATCCAGTTAATCAAGAGAGCTTACAGAGAGCTCATTCAGGAAGGTCTCAGCATCAAATATCCAGCAGTCGGGGTAATGATTGAACTGCCGGCGGCCGTCTATCAAACCAAATCGCTTGCCTCGCTGGTCGATTTTGTGTCCATCGGAAGCAATGACCTAACCCAGTATTTGCTGGCAGTAGATCGTAATAACCCTCGGGTGGCGAGTTTATACAGCGCGTTTCACCCAGCCGTATTGAGAGCTCTGGTCCATGTCGTTCGTGAAGCAAAAGCGGCTGCGAAACCAGTGAGTATCTGTGGCGAGATGGCNGGCGATCCCGGTGCNGCTGTACTCCTTATGGCTATGGGCTTTGATATTCTTTCGATGAACGCGGCATCACTGCTGAAAGTAAAATCGGTCATCCGCAGCATCAGTCGAAGCGCGGCGCAAGAATTGCTTGAGCAAGTGATGAAAATGGATGACGCGAAGACGGTGAGAAGTGCGGTTGACCTGACTNTGTATAATGCGGGTGTTGAACGGCTGTTGCGCTCTTCACGTACTAACTGATAAGTCATATTGTCTGTGGCTATATCAGTCAACTCTGTACAAGGGATCCCTGTGCTTCACGACTGTTGAGCCCGACTCAGAACGGAATTCAAAATACTGCGCATCAGCGGCTTGTCCGAGCTCATTATAAGATTGCTCGCAAAAGCGCACCGTGCCGCCGCGGCGCGTCAGGGTCAGGGCGGTTGAACAGCGCGTCCCGTAATTCCATTGCTGGTGTTTAATGAATGTGGCAGACAGGATCCGTTCCAACTCAATTGGGAGACCTGTGTCCGGCAACATATCATCAGCTGCGATTTCGCAGTCGGACATCAGGTCGATTAAGGTGTCGGTCGATATTGAATTTTCCTGACTGATCAGATCCGCCAGGCGCTTCTTGCCCAGATTCACTTTTGGCCAATCGCAATCTAGTAAATCATTGGACAGGCCAAATATTCCCGGCTCTAAGACGCTGACGATATTCTGGGAATTATTGGCATAGCAGAGGGAATCGCCGTCTCCGACAAGCAGGTTGAAATCGGCAAAATTCTGAAAGTGTGGCTGAATAGACTCGCAGTACTGTATGGGTGTGCTGGTTCCGTTGAGAAAATTTCTGACCAGTTCCCCTCGAGACCTTACCTGCTGCTTTGTCTGTTTCGCGCTGCGGATATTGGTCACTCCGGCGAATCGACCCTGTCGGGTGATGCCAATCCAGGAACCTCCTGCCTGCAGATCCCTGCCGGCGAGCGTGAAAGACTCTGGTCCTGCCCAGAAATGGGCCGCTGCACTGGGCCGGTCGAAGAACTCATCTCTGTTAGCTGCTACTACTAGCGGGAAGTCGGGATCCNTTCTGTGGGCAAATAGGATAAGACACATGATGAAGTATTTCCTCTGCTTGGATGNTTTCTGAATCCCGGGGGACGTTGACTGGCACAATCTTGCTATANTNTGACTCNTTATTCANGAAGTATATTGCCGTTCCTTATGCTGACCTACCCTCAGATTGATCCTGTCGCGATAAGTCTTGGGCCAATTAGTGTCCACTGGTACGGTATTATGTACATCGTCGCGTTCGGTGGCGCCTGGGTGCTTGCGACTTATCGGGCGGCCAGAGTTGCTGACCCATGGACTGCTGAGCAGATTTCCGACCTGATTTTCTATGGCGCATTGGGCGCCGTCATTGGCGGCCGGATGGGGTCTGTATTCTTCTACAACTTCGTTCGATTTGTCGAAGACCCGCTCTGGTTATTCAGAGTGTGGGAGGGAGGCATGTCCTTCCACGGTGGGTTTATGGGTGTGCTGCTCGCACTNTNTCTCTACACNCGCCATATCAATAAAGACTACTGGAGCACCATCGATTTCATTGCGCCGCTGGTGCCATTTGGACTGGGTGCGGGCCGGATTGGAAATTTCATCGGTGGTGAATTGTGGGGTAGGCCAACGGACGTAGCTTGGGGCATGGTGTTTCCCCATGTCGATAAATTGCCTCGACACCCATCGCAACTGTACGAGGCTGCCCTGGAAGGCGTTGCTCTGTTTGTGCTCGTTTGGATCTTTTCCTCTAAGCCACGTCCACGTTTTGCGGTCTCGGGATTGTTTGCCCTCGGTTANGGCAGTTTCCGATTTTTCATCGAATTTTTTCGTGAGCCCGATTCTCATCTGGGTTATCTCGCTTTTGAATGGTTCACGATGGGTCAGTTGCTGTCCACACCNTTGATCTTTGTGGGGNTNTGGTTTCTGTATTTGGCATATCTCAGGCCNGCCAATCACTANACTGTCAGGAGATCGACATGCATCAGTATCTCGAGCTTTGCAGGAGGATCGTAGACGAAGGTGTCTGGATAGAAAATGAACGCACTGGGAAGCGATGCCTGACCGTCATCAATGCGGACCTGTCTTATGATGTGGGCGGCAACAAGTTTCCTATCATTACGACCCGTAAAAGCTACTGGAAAGCGGCTATTGCTGAACTGCTTGGCTATTTGCGCGGTTACGGCAGCGCCGCAGAGTTCCGCAAGCTGGGTACTAAATCTTGGGATGCCAATGCCAATCTGAATGCGTCCTGGTTGAGCAATCCGGCACGCAAAGGCGAAGATGATATGGGTCGAGTATATGGTGTTCAGGGCCGGCGCTGGTTGAAACCTGATGGTAAGTCTGTGGATCAGCTTCGGAAAATTGTGAGCAATCTCGCAAAGGGCCTTGATGATCGCGGTGAAATTATGACCTTCTACAACCCGGGTGAATTCGATTTGGGCTGCCTGCGACCCTGCATGCACACATATAATTTCTCTTTGATGGGTGAGACTCTGTATTTGACAAGTTACCAACGCTCCTGTGACGTTCCCCTGGGCCTCAATTTCAACCAGATTCAGGTTTTTACTCTGTTGGCGCTGATCGCACAAATTACCGGTAAGGCCGCAGGTCAGGCATACCACAAGATTGTGAATGCCCATATTTACGAAGATCAGCTTGATCTTATGAAGTCGGTGCAGCTTAAGCGTGAGCCATTTGAACCGCCGGAACTGAAGATCAATCCGAGCATTAAGTCGCTTGAAGATTTAGAAACCTGGGTGACTCTGAATGACTTTGAAGTGGTTGGATATCAGCACCATGACCCTATTGCTTATCCGTTTTCAGTGTAAACCCGTTGGCTATCCGAGCCGTGGAAGCATGACATGAAGATCTCACTAATTTGCGCGATGGCAACAAACGGCGTGATAGGCAGAAACAATGGCCTACCTTGGCATCTNCCCGAAGATCTGCGGTATTTCAAAGCTACCACGATGGGTCACGCCATCATCATGGGAAGAAAGACCTGGGAATCCATCGGCCGACCGCTACCGGGGCGCACCAGCATTGTGGTGACAGGTAATTCTTCTTATCAGGCGGACGGCGTAAAGGTGGTCCACTCTGTCGAACAGGCGGTTCGTGTGGCGCAAGCGCAGGCCGAGATTGATGGCGCATCGGAGGCCTTCGTGATTGGCGGAGCGGCTCTGTACGCGGCCGCTATGCCAGTTGCTTCACGATTCCATCTGACACGAGTCCACGCAGCAGTCGAGGGTGATACGGTGCTGACCGGCTTTAACGAGGAAGAGTGGCACGAAAAAAATCGTCAGGATTTTTCGCGCAATGAAGCAAATCCATACGACTACAGCATTTGCATACTCGATAAGTAGGCGCTCTTCAGCCTTTCAGCTGCTTTTTGAGGATTTTTGAATTGCGCTGGTAGTTGTACAGGGACTTTCTGCTATCGGGCAGCGCCTCTACGCCAAGCTCGACAAAGCCATTTTCAAGGAAGAAGTGTGAGGCGACCGTCGTCAGCGCATACACGTAGGCGTGGTTCTGTTGTTCCGCTTTCCTTTCCAACTCGGATAAGAGACGGCCGCCGAGCTTTGCTCTCTGGTAGTCGGGGTGGACGGCAATACAGGCGATCTCGCCGGATTCCTCACTCACCGGATAAAGCGCCGCGCAACCGATAACGGTGCCTTCCAGTTCGATNANCAGNAAATTCGAGATTTCCGTCTCCAGCAAATCGCGAGAACGCTCCACCAGAACTCCGGCTTCTTCCAGCGGTCTGATCAGGTTCAGTATTCCACCTACATCGTTGATACCGGCCGTCCGCAACTCTTCAAGCGTATCCTGACTGAGCAAAGTCCCGCGACCTTCTTTGGTAAACAGTTCAAACAGCAATGCCCCATCCTCTTCATAGCTGATCAGGTGGCTGCGCGGCACTCCCTGTCGATAGGCGCGAAGTGCGGCCGAAAGCCCGAGAACCAGTGAATCCTTTCTCTCATCTCCGTCTGAGTACTCTTTTATAAGTCGTTCAGCCTCTTCAGCATTGAGTGTGGGTATCAGTTGCTGTTTTTCATCGAGTACGCCACGACCCGGCGTGAACACAATGAGTTTATCCGCGTCCAGGGCAACAGCAACTTCCGTGGCAACCTCTTCGGCAGATAGATTGAATACCTCACCGGTGAGAGAATGGCCAAGATTAGACAACAGGACAATTTGTCCGCTATTGAGCTGATGCTCAATGTTTTCAGTCTGAACCCTCCTCACTTTGCCTGTAAGATGATAGTCGATACCGTTCACGACACCATAGGGCTTCGCTGTCACGTAGTTTCCATGACACACGCTGATGTTAGCGCCATACATCGGTGAGTTGCTGAGCCCCATGGAAAAACTAGCTTGCAGATCGATGGAGAGTCTTCCTACGGTACTCTTGACAGTCTCCATGTGGTCTGCTTCGGTGATTCTCAGGCCGTTCTCAAAGACAGATGTCTGATCGGTCTCCGCGAGAGCCGCGGAAATATGAGGCCGCGCCCCATGAACGAGAACCAGTTTCACGCCAAGGCTGTGCAACAAAGTCAGGTCATGAATGATTCCGCTTAAATTATGATGAGCGAGGGCGTCGCCGCCGAGATGTATGACGAAGGTTTTGCCGCGATGAGCGTTGATGTAGGAAGTAGAGGCGCGAAACCAGGCTATCAGTGCTTCCTCGTTATTCATGCGGTTTATCCTGCGGCGAAGTATTTGAGAATAAGCTTTTGAAGAAGGCCACCGATCTCGTCAAGCCGTTTGAGCAGTTGGGTTGCGCCCTTGATCATGATGCATGNGGATCCTGAATTCAGCCTGGTGCAGACAGCTTGGCTATAAGGTCCGTTTTTGCTGCCATAATAAAGTCGTTGACGTGCAAACCGTTTATTTGATGGGTCCACCAATAAACGGTGACTTTACCCCATTCGGTCTTGATGGTGGGATGATGGTCCCCGCGCTCCGCCAAACTGGCAACTTTGTAGGTAAAGCTGAANGCGTCTCTGAACTCGATAAAGTGAAACTCCCTGACGAGCTTTTCTACGCCATCGTGGAACTCCCGTTTCCAGGCGGGCACGCTCAGAGACAAAGAATNAGCCTCCTCCTGAGTAACTACCGGAGCACCGAGTCCACAGGGTTCACAACTCCTTTGGTAAAGCTCTTTCATCTCTGGTCACCCGAAATAACATTCAAAAANCACGATCGTCTTTGCCGCAAACTAAGCCAGTGGCAACTCACTGCTCAATGAATTCTGAAATCAGGCTGTTCAACACGCTGAANCCCCGAGTTGTTGCCCGCACTATGTNTTNNTTCTTTGTGAGTAAGCCTTNATCGCACAGAGATTCTACCTGCTTTGCTATGTGGCTGAAACCAAGCCCGGTTCTGGCTTCATACTCGTCGATGCAAAACCCCTCCACCAGCCGTAAACTGTTCAGTAAAAATTCAATCGTTCTGTCTTCTGGTGGGACTGGGCTAACTTCCGCGAGTCGCGATAATCCNCTGGCGAGATAATGTTCAGGCTGTCTTTTTTTGCGAGTCCGTTTNATGAGACCNNCATCCGGNTCGCTGATCTTNCCATGAGCGCCNGCTCCNATCCCNAGATAGTCGCCAAACAACCAATAGTTGAGATTGTGCTGAGACTGGTATCCTGGTTTGCTATAGGCTGAAACCTCATAGCGCTGAAAGCCAGCTTCATTGATGAGTTCTATCCCTGAATCCTGCATCTCTATGAGAAGATCGTCCTCCGGTAAGGNCGGCGGCCNGGCATAGAACTCAGTGTTCGGCTCGATGGTNAGTTGATACCAACTCAGATGAGTGGGTCCGAGGCTCAGAGCTTTTTTCAGATCTTCCAACACGTCTTCAATTGATTGGCCCGGCAGACCATGCATCAGATCCAGATTAAAGTTATCGAAGCCCGCGGTAAGACAGAGTTCAATCGCTTTTTCGGCGTCTCGTCCGGAGTGGACTCTGCCAAGCGTGGCCAGATAATCCGCGTGAAAACTCTGAATACCAATGGAGAGGCGATTGATTCCTGCCATCCTGTAGCCACGAAATTTCTCAGCTTCGGCTGCGCCCGGATTAACCTCTAGAGTGATCTCCGCCCCGCGCTCGATACCGACTTTTTTCCGAATGTGATCCAGCAATTGCTCATATGCACTCGCGCTGAACAGACTGGGTGTGCCTCCACCAATAAAAACAGAATGAAATCCGCTGAAGTCAGACAACTCGAGTAAACCTATGTCGGTTTCTAAGTCCTGACACAGAGCAGAAACGTATTCCTCCTCTGGTAATTCTGAAGTGACCGCGTGTGAGTTAAAGTCACAGTAGGGACACTTGCGTAGACACCAGGGGATATGGATGTAAAGGCTTAAGGGCCGCTGTTCCAGCATTTCAATAATTTCTGCAGCGCTTGGCCACGGTGACTGATAGCGTTTTTTATCTCTCCCGGAAGTTCGGCAGAAGCGCACTGATGGCTTGGCACGTAAAACAGCGGATCATAGCCAAAGCCGTTACTTCCACAAGCTTCGGTCAGAATACGGCCTTCCCACGTGCCCTGACAGATCAGCGGCACAGGATCAGTCGCATGTCGCAAATAGACAATGATACATTGAAATCTTGCAGTGCGTTTCGCTTCAGTAACATACTCAAGGGCTTCCAAAAGTTTTGTATTGTTTGCGTCATCAGCCCCATCGCCGGCGATTCCGGAATATCTGGCAGAGTAGATCCCAGGATCACCGTTCAGCGCGTCTACCTCAATACCCGAGTCGTCAGCAATACTGGGAAGCCCGGTCATCTCGCAGGCATGCCTTGCCTTGATAATTGCATTTTCGACGAAGCTCAACCCGGTCTCCTTTGCATCGGTCATGCCGAATTCGGACTGCTGCAGCAATTCGACATTTTCCTGATGCAGTATTTTTTCTAATTCTCTGAGCTTGCCTTTGTTACTGCTGGCCAGAACGACGCGGTCGGCTACCATGGGTCTACTTCCTGGTGATGTGATAGATTGCAATTTCGCCCAGAAAGTTGGGCCAGGCCTTCATGGCCCAGCTACCCTGATGTCTGGAGTCCACCACGGTTCTTGTGAGNATTTTAATCTGACTCTCGTNGCANAGGGCGTCGAAGTCCTTCACCGTGCAAAAGTGAATATTTGGCGTCTCATACCACTGATGCGGTATGAATTTGCTGACCGGCATCCTGCCCTTGAGCGCCAAATCAAGGCGGCTCTTCCAATTGCCAAAATTGGGAAAAGTGACTATCCCGTACTGGCCAACCCGAAGCATTTCTTCTAACAGATCGTGAGGCTTACTCAGCGCTTGCAGTGTTTGGGTAAGGAGCACGGTGTCAAAGCTGTTTGACTGAAAATTGCTCAGGCCTTCATCCATGTTCTGTTCGATGACGTTAACACCGCCGGCAATACACACTTCTATATTGCCGGCGTCAATTTCCAGGCCGATTGAGGAGACTTTCTTGGCGGCGTTCAGATAGGTGAGCAGGCTACCGTCGCCGCAACCGAGGTCCAGCACCCGACTACCCGGTTCAATCCATCGCTGAATAATTTCGAGGTCAGGTCGCACGCTCGACAACCCCCGTGTGTGCGCGCTTCAGGTAGGCCTTGAGTGCATTGACGTATCTGGGTATCGGCAAGAGAAATGCGTCATGCCCCTGATCAGCTTCGACTTCCAGATAGCTGACTTCCTTGCCTGCTTTGAGCAGATCGGTAACGATTTCTCGCGAACGCTCCGGTGGAAAACGCCAGTCTGTGCTGAAGGAGATAACCAAAAACTTGCAGTTTGCTTGTTTAAGGGCTGCACTGAAGTCCCCATCGAAATCTACTGACGGGTCAAAATAGTCGAGCGCCTTCGTCATCAGTAGATAGGTATTGGCATCAAAATTCTCGGAAAATCTTTCCCCCTGATAATGCAGATAACTTTCTACCTGAAAGTCTACATTAAATCCAAAGCTCAGCTTGCCACTGCGCATGTCGCGGCCAAAGTTCGAGGTGCTCGATTCAAAGTTGGTGTCAGCCCGTCCGAATTTCTCTCGCATTGCAGAGTCGGAAAGATAGGTTATGTGGCCTACCATTCGGGCCAGCATCAGCCCCAACTTCGGATAGGTGTTCGCTTCAAGGTAGTGCCCATTGTAGAAATTGGGGTCATTAATAATCGAGTGCCTGGCCACTTCGTTGAAGGCAATGTTTTGGGCGGACAGTTTCGGTGCTGCCGCAATACAGACAGCATGGCGCAACCTCTCAGGAAAACTGATAGCCCAACGCAAGACCTGCATGCCTCCGAGACTGCCACCAACCACTGCAGCCCATTGCTCAATGCCGAGGTGATCGGACAGCATGACCTGACTTTTCACCCAGTCTCGAACAGTGACGACAGGAAAGTCTGGCCCATAGATCTTCCCAGTTTCCGGGTTCAGGGACGTTGGTCCGCTGCTCCCGGCGCATCCGCCGAGATTATTAAGTGCGACGACAAAAAAAAGATTCGTATCGATGGCCTTGCCCGGGCCGATACAATGATCCCACCATCCCGGCTTGGTATCGCTCTCGCTGTGGAAACCGGCTGCATGATGATCGCCACTCAGCGCATGGCAGATAAGGATCGCGTTACTTCTGTCCTGATTGAGCTCGCCATAGGTTTCAATCATCAAGTCGAAACCAGAGAGTGTCTTTCCGCTCCGCAGGTTCAGGGCCTCGTCAAAATGGATGCATTTTGGGGATACGAGTCCGACTGAGTCTGTTTTGAGTTCTTCAGGCATGATCAAGATTCACGGGCATGAGCAGGTGTCGTGGCGGTCNTTCGCCGGANCAATTGGTTTAGATGCCAATGACNACAGCAGCAATCTGTTCACTGATTCCNAAAGTCTGTGAGAGTAAATTCTGTATGAGACCGATAACGATAAAGATAAAGATCGGAGAGAAGTCCAAGCCNCCCATTGGNGGGATTACCCTTCTTATGGGCCCCATGACNGGCTCCGTAAGTTGCCAGATCAGCTGTAATATTGGATGCGGGTTCATGTTACCGGAGAACATCATGACAAATGACATGATGATTGATCCGATGATCGCGTAGTAATAGATGTTAACGATAAAGTANNCAANCCCCACCACTGCCCAGGTAATGATAAAGCNTAAAGATGGAATACTGCCCCCGTACAGCAGAATCATTACACATATTGNGACCGCTTCTACCACGACAGCCAGAATAAGACTGCTGAAATCGATGCCGCGNTATCCGGGGATAAAGCTTCGAAAGATTCTNACCATTGGGTCAGTAAGTCTGANCACAGCTTGAGAGACTGGGTTATAAAAATCCGCGCGGACTATCTGCAACAGAAACCTGAGCAATACTGCCAGCAAATAGATCCCACCGATTGCATTCAACAATAGGGCGGCTGAACTTCCAAATACTCCCATAAGCTTATCTCTTTCTCTGAAACCGGTCTGATTGACTCAGCTTTTTGCAAGTTGTTTAGAGCGATCGCANGCAGCGCGTAAGGCTATTCGCACCAATTCGCGCAAGCCGCCAGACTCNAACTGTAGAATCGCNTGCTCTGTTGTACCGCCNGGTGAAGTCACTTTCCGACGGAGTTCGCTTACNGAGCCACCGCTGCTGTTGGCCAGTTCACATGCGCCAATNGCAGTTTGCAGGCACAATATTCTGGCGGTGTCTGCCGGCAGGCCCATTGCTTCCGCNGCTTCCTGCATCGCTTCCAGAAACAAAAAGTAGTAAGCAGGGCCGCTGCCCGAGACCGCGGTCACTGCATCAATGGCCTGTTCAGTCTCTACCCAGACGGTAATGCCGACCGCTGCCATTAAATCACTGGCCAATGCTNTCTGGCTTTCGCTGGTGTTTGCATTGGCGATCATTCCTGATACGCCCTTGCCGATCAGCGCCGGAGTATTTGGCATGCATCGTACAATCGCAGTGTCGCTGCCTAACCAGGACTCTATTCTGGCCATAGGGATGCCGGCGGCAACAGAAACAACGAGCTGACTTCGGGAACAAAGAANGATTTCCTGACACAGTTCACCNAGAACCTGGGGTTTGACCGCCAGTACGATGATGTCCGATGCATTTACCAGTTCCTGATTGGAAGCAATCCGAATGCCGTTTTCTCGCCTCAAATGTTCGGTCTTTGAGCTGTCAATGTCTGAGGCAACGATTGAGCCTGGCTCCATTCCCTGAGCGAGCAAGCCGTTAATCAGGCTGCTGGCCATGTTGCCTCCGCCGATAAATCCGATGCAAAGGTTTTNCACTGTCAATCTCAATTGGGTTAACTGCTGCGTAAGAGCTCAAATTCTAGCGTATTCGGCCTAGCAAGGATAATCCTGAGCGGGTGGAAGCGCTGGTATCCTATGAGGGCCTCGGACCGAACAGAGCGGTGCCAAGNCGTATCATGGTNGAACCCTGTAAGATTGCTGGGCCATAGTCATTCGACATGCCCATTGAGAGGGTGTCCATGCTGGGATGTTTGGACTTCAGTGTGTCAAAGAGACGCGACAGAGTTATGAAGTTTTTCTGCTGCGCTTCCCTGTTATCCGTAGGCGCAGGTATAGCCATGAGTCCCCGCAAGCGAATGTTTTCAAGACTGTCAGTCAGCGCACAGAGGTCCGCTGCTTGTGTAGTAGTGGTGCCNGATTTCGTATCTTCCTCGGATAAATTGATCTGGATACAGANGTTGAGTGGCTTGAGATGCAGGGGCCGCTGTTCGCTCAGGCGTCTGGCTATTTTGCTGCGATCTACACTGTGCACCCAGTCGAAATTTTCCGAAATTCCCCGTGTTTTATTGGACTGGATGGGCCCGATAAAGTGCCAGACAAGGTTGAACAGGTCTTCAAGCTGNCGCTGTTTCTCGACGGCCTCCTGAAGATAGTTCTCGCCGAAATCTCGCATGCCTGCTGCTGCCGCTTCACGAATTTTAGAAACAGGTTGGCGCTTGCTGACAGCAAGCAGGGTAACGCTGCCCCGCGGTCGGCCGCTTTGTTGCTCCAGCTCCGCTATTTGTTCTTGGGCGGTGTGGATATTGTCTGTAACACCGTTCATTGGTTTCACCGGTAATTCGAAGCACAGGCTATGGGATGTTCGCCAAAGGGGGTGGGTACTATAGGTCAAGGGGTACGCTTTGGCCAGAGATTAAAAAGCAAGCGGTCAATCAGCCCTAACAGTTACTGAACAGAGCCGCACCCGTTGCGATTATTATGATTGTGGCTGTTTGGACTTGGCTAGTATTGAGTCGCAGGCTGTTTCATCAGCTTTAATTCATCGATAAAAGTTGCGAAACAGGGAAGGCTCATGGACAAAACAGAATTGCCTAGTTTTCAATTTAGAGCAGGTGCTTCCGATTGGCATATTACGGCGGGTATACCGCCACTCATTCGAGTGGATGGAGACATCCTTTAAATCGAATGTTTCGGAGATAGACCACAAGCGCGTCCATTCTCTCATTTCTGAAATCATGAAGGATCTGCTGCCGAAAGTTTATGCCGGGGCCGGCTTCAGGTCTTAATGGTGTCGCGGTGGCATCAGCAGTCGTATTTCGCCGGGCTTATTCAGCTTTTCGCTGTGACTGGTAGAGAGCAGAAAACCAATTCTCAAGAATGATCTGCGCTGCTACATCATCGATCCCTGCCTGTTTAGTCATACTTCCGGTCTCTTCGAAAATCTGTTCCATAGCAGCTTTTGAGGACAGCCTTTCATCCATACCATAGCAGGGAAGATGAAATTTCCCGTGTAGCCGGTTGGCAAATTTTACTGATCGTATGAACAGCTCGCTTTTAGTGCCGTCAAGATTGTAGGGCAGCCCAATGACTAGGGCGTCGGGTTTCCAGTCTTTTATCAACTGAACAATTTGATCCCAGTCAGGTATCCCATCTTTTGCCTTGAGTATGCAGACAGGTCGTGCAGTGCCGGTCAGGCTCTGTCCGAATGCAACGCCAATACGCTGGGTACCGAAGTCGAATGAAAGCGCGGCGAAGGGGCCGCTTTGAGAGTCAGGAAAAGTCTTGAGTGACATCGGTATTTTCAGGAATGTCCGGCTGCTGGTGACAGACACTGAAGGTCAACGCCGAGGAGCGCTGCTGCCTCTTTGGATTTGCTGCCGTAATTGTCTGAAAAAATCAGATCACATTGCGCCGGTGCTGTGAGCCAGGCATTTTCGCTGATTTCCTTTTCAAGCTGACCGGGTTCCCAACCCGCACAGCCGAGAGCAATGAGATAATTTTTTGGCCCTCGACCTCCAGCAATATCTTTAAGGATTTTTCTGGACGTGCAGACTGAAATTTCCGGCGTGACGGAAATTGAGGACTCCCAGTGCGCCGTGGCGTCATGTACGATAAACCCCTTGTCTTTTTCTACGGGCCCTCCGGACAGGATACGTTGAGTCGTGAAGCGGCTGTCCTGCAAATCACAGCTTATATCTAGTTCGTCGAAGATATCTATAACTCGGGCGCCGAGCGGTTTATTGATGACGATACCCAGAGCTCCTTGCTCATCGTGCTTGCAAAGATAGGTCACCGTGTCGGCAAAATAAGAACCGGCCAGCCGTGGCATGGCAATTAAAAATTGATTCCCCAGAAAATGACTGTAAGCAGGGTCTCCCATAAAAACTGGAACTCGATAGTCTTTAACTAATAGCTGCTGAGCGTGTTGCCTTCGTGAAATCGAAAGGTTCTGACAATTTCAATTATATCAGCTTCGGCTTTCAATTCCTTGGGGAAGGGCTCGAAGGGTGCAGCCAGGTTGACGATGGCGACGGCGGCCTGGTCGAGTAGCGATTTACCGGATGACTGTATAATCCGTGTTCCGCTGATCTGACCCGAAGCGTTGAGCGAAATCAGCATCCTAACGTTTCCATAGACCTGCTGTTGGCGCGCTTGAATGGGGTAGTTAATATTCCCCACAGCCTCGACGCGACGCCGCCATGAATCGAGGTAACTGGCTTCATGACTCTTTTTGGCCGAAGCAGAAGAGATGGTGTATTTCCGAGGCTGCTGGGCGAACGCTTGCTGTTGCAAATCTAACTGTGCTTGCAGACTGGCGATTGCAAGGCTAATCTCTTCAGAGCTGGACTGCTCAGACAGCGCTCGCTTCTCCTCTTGCTCAGCCGCGTCGCGTTGTTGAATGACGTCCTGCTCTTCGTTTATTGAGGACAGCGCAGTCAGGTCGGGTTGCTCGAGTGTCTCGTTCAATACCTGTGCTTTAGGAGCAGGGAGCACTTCGTTAATAGCAGCGTCATTCAACTCCGACATAAATGGACTTCTCGGAACGGTAGCTTCATCCTGAGATCCGCTTCCTGTCTGATTTTCTTGCGCTATAAAGTCGGCATCTTCCGGCTGCATCTGGCTGCGGTACTGAGCTAGCGTGACCTCGATGCTTGACTTATCGATGGAATCTCCGAGGTAGGTGAAACCCACGCCGAGGACGAGCAGGGCATGAGCACAGGCTGACAAAAAAATCATGAACCNGAATCGTTCTCTAGAAAGTTCTTCGTNAGCTCCGGNCACCATTATCGTGCCTTGAGTNNAATTTTTTGCTCAATGGTATCCATCAGATCGCCGGCGATATTCAGATTAAACGCCGCATCAATCTCTCGTATGCAGGTCGGGCTGGTCACGTTGATCTCGGTGAGNTAATCGCCAATCACGTCCAGACCGACGAACAACAGCCCTTTCTCTTTCAGTGCGCTTGAGACTTGCCTNCAAATCCAGAGATCTCGATCGGATAAGGGTTGAGCTACGCCGTTGCCACCGGCGGCAAGATTACCCCTGCTTTCACCAATTGCTGGAATTCTGGCGAGGGCATATGGCACAGGGACACCATCAATCATCAGAATGCGTTTGTCGCCGTTGACGATGTCTGGAAGAAAACGCTGCGCCATGATCTGGCGCCTGCCATGTTGAGTTAAGGTCTCGATAATGACGCTGAGATTGGCGTCTTCCGGCTTGGCCCTGAATATCGACGATCCGCCCATGCCGTCTAGCGGCTTATAGATTACGTCTTTATGCTCTACATGAAATGCCTTGAGCCTTCCCGGGTCCGCTGACACCAGCAAAGCGGGGCAGCATTGGGGAAACTGTGTTGCAAACATTTTTTCATTACAGTCTCTCAGGCTCTTGGGATTGTTTATGACTAGGGTGCCNCTGAGGTGGGCTTGTTCCAGTAAGTAAGTGGAGTAGATATAGTCCAGGTCAAACGGCGGGTCTTTACGCATCAGAATGACGTCAAGTTCGCTCAATTCGACATCTTCCTCTGCTCCGTACTGAAACCAGTCTTCCGGATTGTCTTCCACAGTGAGTGCCCTGACTTTTGCGCGGCTGACTCCTTCATGAGAGTAAAGATCCGGCTGGGTCATATATTGCACAGACCATCCTTTTTGTTGGGCTGCCAGAAGCATAGCCAGGGTGGTATCCTTCTTAACGTTGATGGACTCTATGGGGTCCATGACGACGCCGATCTGTAAGGTCATAAGAAATCTCGCGATGGCTTTTTCTGGGAGCGCGCTGCCTATAAGTCTCTCGCCCGGTGAATCGGAGCCGCCGACACGGAGGATTACCGATTCATAGGGCCTGATTTCAACGAAACCATCTAACAACGGCGCTTATTTTCCGAGATTTTACCGAAACAGTCTATAATGAGGCTTTTACGGCTAGGAGCTGAACTTGAAGTCTNTGGCATTTTTCTGGGGCATAGCGGGCGTCCTTCTGCTTTTGCTTTTTGCAGTGTATCGGCTTGCNCCCATGGCGCTAGAGCTAACAGAGCGCGAATTGACAGCAGGACAATGGCTTGCGTTTGGCTTCAGCATCATTTATATGGCCTATGCTGAAGGGTATAAGGGGTTTCACAGAGCCTTCGCCCCAAGGGTTGTGGTTCGCGCTCTTTATCTTAGAAGTCATCCTGAGCCACTGCATGTTATCTTTGCGCCGCTGTTCTGCATGGGCTATATCCATGCCACACGTCAGCGACAGCTTGTCTCCATCGGCATGACCCTGGCAATCATTTGCTTCATCTTTCTTGCCCGAACCCTGTCACAGCCCTGGAAGGGGATCCTTGATGCTGGTGTCGTGGTAGGGCTGAGCCTGGGTATTCTATCTATAGGCTATTTCTTGATTCTTGCGAAACGTGATCCTGATGCTTTGGATATGCCAACGGGAATACCGGAAAACACGAGTGCTCTGAATAATGGGCCAGACGGAATGAAGGCATCATGACTGAGATGTCTGGCACTTCGGGGACGCACAGTCTGGCGATTGTAGTGACTTACTTTCCCGACACGGCTGCCTTACTCAAGCTGCTTGGCCAGTTGAATAAGGAAACTGATTTCATTGTCATTGATAATGGCACACCGAACATTCAAGAATTAATCGAGTCGATACAGGTTTATGAAAGATGTATCGAGCTTCGCCAGCTCAAAGAGAATTTGGGTCTGGCCAGAGCGCTCAACATTGGCATTGAGCAAGCCCTTTCATTAGGGTGCGATTATGTCTTCCTTTTTGATCAGGACAGCAGCCTGTGCGACATGTTCGTTAACCGCATGATCTCTGCCTACCGTGATGCTCTGCGCCTGAGTGATTATGCCATAGCAGCGGTGGGTCCCAGAATCATCAACCCACAGACTAATCGGCAGACACCTTTCAAACTGTTTAACCGCTTTATTTTGCGTACAGATAGGCTGTTCAATGGATCAAACAGCCATTTCCAGGCAGATTTCCTGATAACCTCAGGTACGTTACTGGTACTGGAACATCTNCAGCAGATCGGTGACATGAAAGAGAACTACTTTATAGACAATGTCGATCTTGAGTGGTGTTTCCGGGCGAAATCGCTTGGCTTCGATATTGTCGGGACAGATGACGCTGTGCTCTACCATGCGATCGGAGAGCGCAGTGAAAATCCGCTGGTGCGCGCTGGTTTGATGGCGCAGCACAACCCCTCTCGCACCTATTATTCTAGCCGCAATCGNACGCATCTGTATCGACGAAGCTATTCGCCCCTGGGCTGGAAGCTGCGTGATCGCATCAGATTTCTTATCAAAGCGAGCTGGCTTGTCGTCTGTTCGCAGGATCGCAGACTTTACTGGCAGAGCATTCGTGCCGGCATCAGTGACGCGAAGTCGCTGAACTGACCCCATGGTTGAGCACAGACGCCTGGCAATCTTGATGTCAACATTCAACGGGGAAGCGTTCCTCGGCGAGCAGCTAGACTCAATCCTCCAGCAAAGTTTTACTGACTTCATCATAGTAGCCCGGGACGATGGTTCTGAAGACCGCACGCCGGGCATACTGACTCGATATGCAGCTGAGCATGCAGGCCGGCTCTTTATTCTGCCTGATGAGGGGGGCAACTTGGGAGCCAAGGCCAGTTTTGCAGCACTCATGCAATATGTTCTTGAGCACAAAAGCGAACTGGGTCTGGCGCACGCCTACATGATGTTTGCCGATCAGGATGATGTCTGGGCTGCAAACAAGATAGAAATCGAATTCAATTCCCTGTTGCTACTCGAGCAGGGGGACGGTTACCGGATGCCTGCACTGGTGCACAGTGACCTTGAGGTTGTTGACCGTGAGGGGAAACGAATAGCGGCATCCTACATTGCGTATCAAGGGTTGCAAAGCCAGCGTGATAGTTTAGTGAACCAGGTTCAGAGCAATCTGGTTACCGGGTGCACAGCCGTGATCAATGAAGAACTTGCGCTCAAGGTGTTGCCCATTCCGGATCAGGCAATCATGCATGACTGGTGGATAGCAATCGCTGCTGTGGCTTACGGGAGAAGACTTTTCATTGACCAACGTCTGGTCCGGTATCGTCAACACGGTCGCAACACGATCGGCGCTAAGCCGTTTGTTGCCGTGGCCCCTTCAGCGAAATCTCTATGGGGAAAACTTCGGGCCTACCAAACCAATCCCCATCTGTTTGAAGTGGCTGAGCAGTCAAGAGCCGTCCTGCGGCATCATGGTGGCGCACTCAGTCTTCGCCACCGCCTCGGGTTACAGCTGCTGGGATGTGTCAATGTTCGATCAGGGCTGCTGCAGATTCTGCTGTTTCGACTGGCCAGATACTTCTGAGCGGCGCGCTCTAACTTTCGAGGGTTTTCGCTGNCTGTTCGACCACCGAAAAAATTGCCTGACTGAATGTCTCTTCTGAGCAATCCCTGCCGACGGCACTCAGGCCGCCTTCTTGGAGTTTGGCCCACAACTCCGGGCTTCGATAAAGACGCAGACATTGCTCGGCAAACTGTTCTCCGCTTTCTGCAACCAGTAATTCGCTGTCGTGAGACCAGGTGAGCTGACCTGCCAGCAGTGGGGTGACGACTGACGGAAGTCCNTTGGCAGCCGCCTCGTGGACTTTGTGGGGAATGCCAGCAGCGAAGCGTGTCGGTGCAATGAAAACCCGACAGGTATNGTAGAAAGACTCGATGCTGGCTTGTCGACCTCTGAAGACTATGCGCTTATCGTTGATCTCATTCAGTACGGGTGCAGTATTGTCGCCGACGACCACGAGTCTGGTTTCCGTCTCGGCGGTACTGATTGCTGGCCAGCACTGCTCCANAAACCACACCAGCGAATCGACATTCGGCGAGTCGTCCTCTCGCAGTGCACCGACAAACAGCAGGTCTTTNCTTGAGGCAAAGANATTTTCTGTACGGCGGGGGCGGATGGCATGCCCGGCTACCACCGTAGTCTTGTTCTCGTATGATCTGAAATAGTCTGCTTCATGTTCAGACACCGCAATGACAGCGTCTGCCAGTCTGGCTTTGTGAACTTCCTGCTTGATAGCTCTGATGGCTTCCGCTTCCGAAACCGTCTCCCCCAGCAGTCTCCGGTGCATAATTTTCCTTGGCGCAATCAGGGCCTCCGCATCGTATATGATCCTTGTATGTTGCGCGATTCTCGGATCTAGCAGGGCAGCCTGATTGAAGAAATCCATATTGTGGTCTCTGCTTATGATGATGCAGTCAAAGAAGCCGATTCTTGATTGGAGAAATTCCAGTAGTTGTTCTCTGCCGTGATCTAGCATCACTTCCAAGTCCATGCCAATTTGCGCGTAAATCTCCTGCCAGTCATCGTGAGGAAATTGCAGGGGATAGAATGTCAATCTGACTGGCATGGCTAAAAGCGTCTGCAGCAGATGGCAGCTTCGAGGATAGCCAGAACCCATGCTTGGATAGGGCACTCTGTCATCGATAACCAGCACGTTGTGCTGTCCAGTGGGCGACCTTGCCTGAAGAGGGCTGTGACGCGTGTGGTCATAGAACTGACTCAGAAAGTCGCCATGCTTCTGATAGAACAGCTGGCGATGCGCCAGCTGAAGCTCACTGGCTTTATTGATGCCTCCCGTGCTGGCGAACTCGAAGTGGGTGATGATTGCGCGTGGATCATAAACCACTCGCTTGCCGCTTTTTCTGAGCCGGACGCAAAAGTCTGATTCTTCATAGTAAGCCGGGGCGAACTCTTCGTCGAAGCCATTCAATGCAGTAAAGTCCTGCTTTCGAAATAACAGAAATGCACCGGAGCAGTAATCGACATCCCGCCTGAACATATATTCGGGCTGCTTAGGATCTTCG